>NZ_CAUPMI010000003.1:0-138385 GCF_963512375.1 uncultured Anaerococcus sp. | reverse complement strand
GAGAAAAGTAAAATTAATTTCCTTTTCTCCTTGACTTTTGTTAGCAGGTTTTTGTTAAAGAAAATCCATAAGAAGTGTAATTTATTAGCAAAAAGAAGTAGGATATTATTAGGAGTGAGAATATGAATTTTTTAGATAATTTTATTACATCTCTTATGCTAATAAGAGTGACAGATGTTATTGATATTGCAATTATAGCCTTTGTTGTTTATAAGCTCTTTTCCTTGCTTAGAAACACACGTGCTGAGCAGGTTCTTTATGGACTTATCTTTGTCCTAATTTTTGCATCGATTGCAGACATGCTCAACCTAAATACGGTTTCCTGGGTTATGAACCAATTTTTGACCGTATCCTTGGTATTTATAATCGTAGTCTTTCAGCCTGAGCTTAGGACTGGTCTTGAGAGGATTGGTAGGGGTAGGTCTATCTTTGGATCTGATAAAAATATGAGAAATGAGGATTCAATTAAGGAAATAGTTTCTGCCATGTCCTCCCTATCTCGTCAAAAAATCGGGGCCCTAGTTGTCCTTGAAAGGGAAGTAGGACTTTCTGATATAATCGAGTCAGGTACCATGCTTGAGGCAGATATTTCTAGCGAACTGCTCATAAATATCTTCATACCAAACACCCCTCTCCATGACGGGGCAGTAATCATTAGAAAAAACACAATTACAGCAGCAGCCTGCTACTTGCCACTTTCCCAATCCAACACCATTGCCAAGGAGCTTGGGACCAGGCACAGGGCAGCCATAGGCATTACAGAAAAGTCTGATGCGGTTGTAATTATAGTTTCAGAGGAGACTGGTAATATATCTGTAGCTGAAAATGGCGTAATCAACAGGTATTTTGACGAAGATTCTCTTACAATTAGACTTAGAAACGAAATTAGCGAAAAGGGGCTAGAAAAAGATGAATAGCTTTCTAGATAAACTCAAAAAAATTGACAAGAAGGATGATAATAAGCTTATAATTCTATCCATAATAGTGGCTGTGGTCATGTGGACCTTTGTTACAACATCAACCAACCCTACAGCCAACAGGACCTTTAGGAATGTCCCACTTATTATCCAAAATCAAGATAAGCTTGAAGATAATGGCTACACTATTGTCAGCAAGGATGAGGCAAGCACCGTATCAGTCAAGCTAACAGGCTCTAGAAATAACCTTATAGGCCTTGACCAAACTGATATACAAGCATCAATAAATGTTGCAAATGTAAAAGAAGGTATCAATTCCCTCGATGTAAATATCGATACACCAACAGGCATATATGTCGATCATGTAGATCCTAAGAGTGTCAACCTCAACATCCAAAGGATAGTTAGCAAGTCTATGCCTGTAAATATTGTCATAGATGATAAGCTAAAAGATGGCAAGCTTGTTGAGCTTAATGAGCAAAGACCAAAGGAAATCAAGATTTCAGGTCCAGAATCAATCATAAATAAGGTCGATAGGATAGAAGCCCATATCGATGATGCCGAATACCTGGATGGCAAAATCCACAATGTAATTATAAATGTCCTCGATAAGGGCGGAAAGCCAGTTGAAGGAGTTGACCTAGACCATAAGGATATCAACCTTTCCTTCTTGGTTTATGAAACTAAAAAGCTAAAGGTAGAGCTTAAGGTAAGGGGAGAGGTGGAAGAAGGCTACCAAGCGACTCTTAAAAACCTAAGCCCTGACCAGATAGTTGTAAAAGGCCAAGGCCAAAGCCTTAAAAATGTGACAAAAATTTCAACCTTCCCGGTAAACCTAGCTAATATAAAGGCTAGCAAGTCTGGAGAAGTCAACCTTGACCTACCAGAAGGAGTTGAAGTTTATGATGGAGATCCTGTCATAAATTATAAGATAGAAGTGACTAAGAAAGATAATTCTGAAAATGAATAAGGAAAGTGTCCTAGAAAGGCTTGAAGAAGCAGGTTTTAAGGCCTATCTGGTGGGTGGCTGTCTTAGGGATGAAATCATGGGAAATATTTCATCAGATGTAGATATTGCCACAAGTGCAAGGCCAGATGATGTCAAAGAAGTCTTTAAGGATTTTACCCTAGTTGATATTGGCAAGAAATTTGGGACCATTAAGATCATTTCAGGACCAGAAGAGTATGAGATAACAACTCTCAGGTCTGATTCAATTTATCTGGATAAGAGAAGGCCTGTCGGAGTGGCCTTTACTGATGATATTTACGAAGATTTGGCCCGCAGGGACTTTACTATAAACGCCATGGCCAAAAGGGGTGGAGAAATAATCGACCCCTTTGGGGGTAGTGATGATATAAAAAGAAAGATAATAAGAGCTGTGGGTGATCCTAAAGAGAGGATTGAGGAAGACTACCTGAGGGCCCTTAGGGCGGTGAGGTTTGCAACTTGTCTTGATTTTACAATCGAGGAAAGTCTAAAACAGGCTATAAAAGAAAAACAAGGAAATATTGAATTTATTTCAAAAGAGCGAATTACAAGCGAGATAAATAAAATTTTATTAGCTGATAATCCAGTTTATGGGATAAGGCTTTTAGAAGAATTGGACTTGCTTGATAAGATTTTCCCAGAAGTGGCTAGGACAATCGGCTTTGACCAACATTCGCCCCACCACTACCTAGATGTCTATGAACACAGCCTAGAAGTCTTAAAAAATACAGATAAAGACCTAATAACAAGGCTTGCCGCTATCTTTCACGATGTAGGCAAGGTCGATTGTTTTTTTCTTGATGAAAAGGGCAAGGGGAGATTTTTTGGCCACCAAGACTTATCTGCAGACCTAGCTATAAATAGGTTAAGGGCCTTGAAATATTCCAAAAAGACCATAGAATCTGTAGAAATCCTTATAAGAAGGCACATGGATGCGGCCAATACCTATACAGAAAAGTCTATCAAAAGACTTTTAAGAAAACTTGGCAAGGAAGACCTCTTAAGGCTCCTTGACTTACAAGAGGCTGATAAGCTTGCAACCAACCATAAGGACCTGGCAAATATTGAAAATGCCAAAAAGATATTAAAAAATCTAGAAAAAGAGGACCTGGTCCTTAAAAGGTCGGATTTAGCCATAAATGGCAAGGACCTAATAAAGCTGGGCTATAAAGAGGGAAGAGAACTTGGTAAGCTTTTAAAATTAATAGAAGAAAATGTTCTTGAGGAAAAACTTCCTAATAATAAGTCCGCAATCCTTAAATTTATAAGAGAAATGGGCTAGTTTCTTGCTAGCCGGATAAAAATGTAGTATATTATTTCAATGAGTATGAACTTTCACGGAGGAGAAAATGACAGAATTAAAATCACACGAAAATAACATAGCTAAATTTGAATTTAATGTAGCTTATGATGACTTTAAAAAAGCAACTGACACAGTTTATAAGAGAAATAAGAAAAGATATAGAATAGATGGTTTCAGACCAGGCCATGTTCCAAGAAGAGTACTTGAAAAAATGTACGGCCCAGAAATCTTCTATGATGATGCTATCCAAATAGTATTCCCAGAACCATACGAAAAGGCAGTAGAAGAATTAGGTCTAGAAGTAATCGACCAACCATCTGTAGACCTAGATGATATCGAAGAAGGCAAAGACATCACCTTCAAGGTAGAAGTAGAAACAAAACCACACCCAGAACTAGGTGATTACAATAATCTTGTAATAGAAGAAGTTTCTGGAGAAGTAACTGAAGAAGATGTAAACCACGAACTATCTCACCAACAAGAAGAAAATGCTAGACTTATCTCAGTAGAAGATAGGGGAGCAAAAGAAGGTGACAAGGTAAATATAGACTTTGATGGCTACCTAGATGATGAACAATTTGAAGGTGGAAAGGCAGAAGACTATGACCTAGTAATAGGATCAAATACCTTTATCGAAGGCTTTGAAGACCAAATAATCGGTCACAAGGTAGGAGATAAGTTTGAAATCAACGTAACCTTCCCAGAAGATTACCAAGCAAAAGAATTCCAAGGCAAGGATGCTAAATTTGTTGTTGAAATCAACTCAATCACAGAAAAACAACTTCCAGAACTTGATGATGAATTTGCAAAAGACATCTCAGAATTCGATACACTTGAAGAACTTAAAAATAACCTAAAAGAAAAATTAGCAGACGATAAAAAATCTTTTGCTGAAAGCCAAATGCAAAACCAAGCAGTAGCAGCCCTAGTAGAAGCAAGCGAAGTTAGCGCTCCAAAATCAATGGTAGACAGAGAAATCGACTTTGACCTTCAAAACTTAGACCAAAGACTCCAACAAATGGGTCTAACACTTCCTCAATATATTGAAATGACAAAGATGGATATCAACGCTATCCGTGACCAATATAGAGAAGGCGCTGAAGCTAGAGTTAAGGCAAATCTTGTAATAGATGAAGTTGCTATCAAAGAAGGCATCGAAGTATCTGATGAAGAAAAAGAAGAAGAATTAAAAGAAACAGCTAAAAACTACGGAGTAGATGACTTTGAAAAATTCAAAGAAATCTTTGCTAAAAATGTTTCTGATCACACTCTAGAAGAAAATATCAAGAGAAGAAAAGCAGTAGAATTACTAGTAAGTAAGGCTAAGGCTCTTCCTCATGAAGAATACCACAAACACGTAGAGGAAAACAAAGAAGCAAAATAATTAACCTAGTTTTAAGCTGAATATAAGGAAAATCCTTATAAAGGAGGCTTTATGTTAGCTAAAAATTATTTAGTACCAACAGTAGTAGAACAAACAAACAGAGGCGAAAGAGCCTATGATATATATTCAAGACTTCTTAAAGATAGGATAATCTTCCTATCTGGAGAAGTCCGTGATGAGGTTAGTGATATAATAATTGCCCAGCTTCTCTTCTTAGAAAGTGAAGACCCAAACAAGGACATCCATTTTTATATCAACTCTCCAGGCGGTGTCGTAACAAGCGGCCTTGCAATCTATGACACAATGAACTACATCAAGCCAGATGTATCAACAATCTGCATAGGTCAAGCAGCATCAATGGGAGCAGTACTTTTATCATCAGGAGCCAAGGGCAAGAGATTTTCTCTACCTAACTCCAACATCATGATTCACCAACCATCAGGTGGAGCCCAAGGTCAAGCGTCAGATATAGTTATCCAAGCTGAGCAAATCCTAAAAATTAAGGCTAACCTTAATAGGATCCTAGCAGAAAATACTGGCAAAGACCTTGCCCAAATAGAAAAAGATACAGACAGGGACTTTGCCATGAGTGCACAAGAAGCCCTCGAATATGGTCTAATAGATAAAGTTATAGAAAGTAATAAGTAATATGGCAGAAATGGACAAAACGCAAGTGAGATGTTCTTTTTGTGGTAAGGATGCTAGCCAGGTTAAAAGAATAATTGCCGGAGCAAATGGCTATATATGCAATGAATGCGTAGAGCTTTGCTCAGAAATTATAGAAGGTGAAGCAAAGGCTATGGATGATTTTGCCTTTGATTTTGAACTATCAAAACCAAGAGAGATCAAAGACTACCTTGACCAATATGTAATAGGCCAAGAAGAAGCTAAAAAAACCCTATCAGTAGCTGTCTACAACCACTATAAAAGAATTACATCCAACGAAGAAGATACGGATGTAGAATTACAAAAATCAAATATTTTAATGCTTGGACCAACAGGTTCTGGTAAGACCCTCCTTGCCCAAACCCTAGCCAAAAAGCTAAATGTGCCATTTGCAATAGCAGATGCTACGAGCCTTACCGAAGCAGGTTATGTGGGTGAGGATGTAGAAAATATTATATTAAAACTAGTCCAAGCAGCTGATTATGACATAGAAGCAGCTGAGATTGGAATAATCTATGTAGACGAGATAGATAAGATTACTAGAAAAAGTGAAAACCCATCTATCACCCGTGATGTAAGTGGGGAAGGAGTCCAACAAGCACTTCTAAAGTTAATAGAAGGCACAGAAGCCAACGTCCCTCCACAAGGAGGCAGGAAGCACCCATCCCAAGAATATATCAGGGTAGATACCACCAATATTCTCTTTATCCTAGGTGGGGCCTTTGAAGGTATAGGAGATATTATAAACCAAAGACAAGTCGATAAGACCATTGGCTTTGGGGCAGATATTTCAAAAAGAGAAAAGACAGACCTAAGCCTAGTCAATACCGAAGACTTGCTCAAGTTTGGCCTTATACCAGAATTTATAGGTAGGGTGCCAATAATAGTAAGCCTTGATGCCCTTGATGAAGATTCCCTAGTGAGAATCCTAAAAGAGCCTAAAAACTCTGTCATCAAGCAATATCAAAAGCTATTTGACCTTGATAATGTCAAGCTAAGCTTTGAAGATGAGGCCATTGAGGCTATAGCCAAAAAGGCAATCGAGCAAAAAACAGGAGCTAGGGGCCTTAGGACCATACTTGAAAATCTCCTCCTCGATGTGATGTTTGACATACCATCCAGGAATGAAATAAAAGAAGTTCTAGTAACCAAAGAAGCTATAGATGATCCTAGCAAGCTAGAATACAAAAAGAAATAAGAGTAAAATTGGGGAATGCTAGTCATTTCCCTTTTTAAACGTAAGGAAGATTTATGAAAGAAACATATAAAATAACACAAGAAAACTTAGCATTGGTGCCGCTCAGAGGCTACTGGGTAATGCCTACTACTATGCTTAATTTTGATTGCGCTAGGTCCATCTCAAAAAATGCTGTTGAAAATGCTAAGCTAAACAACGAAGATATATTTTTACTAAACCAAAAGGATATTTTCGATGACAATCCTAAGCAAGATGGCCTCTACGAATATGGAATAGTAGCGACCATAAAAGAAACCTTCACCATGCCAAATGGTGAAATTAGAGTCTTTGTTCAGGCAAGAGGTGTGGGTAAGCTTGAAAAACTTAAGGTCGCAGAAGGCTTTTTAAGAAGTGATGTCGAAGTTTACGAATACCTAGAAGAAAACCAGGAAGACACCGACACCTTACAAGCCCTCAAAAAACTCCTCCTAGAAGATTTTAAGGAATATGTCTCAATCAACGAAGATATCTTGGATGAGATATCCTATGGCATGGTAGAAGTTGAAAATTACCACAGACTGGTAGATTTAATTAGCTTTCACCTAGACCTTTCTCCAAAGGAATACTATCAGCTTTTAAGTGAGCTTGATATTACTGAAAGGATGAAATTCCTCCACAGGACAATTGATAAGGAAATTGAGCTTAAAAACCTAGGTCTTGAGATCGAAAAGGAAGTAACTGACAATATCAACAAATCCCAAAAGGAATACTACCTTAGGGAAAAGATGGATGTTTTAAAGAAGGAACTTAACCAAACAACAGGCCAGGCAGAAAATGAAGTTGACGAATTCCGCCAAAAGATTGCCAAGATAAAGTTTGATAAGGAAAGCAAGAAATCCCTAAATAAAGACCTAGACAGGCTTGACTCCATACCAGAGATGAGCCCAGACTATGGGGTAATTCTTTCTTACCTAGACTTTGTGGTAGGCCTACCTTGGAATAAAAAATCTAAGGAAAGCCTAGATATCAAAAAGGCAAGCGAAATCCTTGATACAGACCACTACGGCCTTGAAGATGTCAAGGAAAGAATCCTAGAATCAATTGCCGTAAGGATTAAAAATAAGTCTGTAAAGGGTTCAATAATTTGTCTTGTAGGCCCTCCAGGAGTGGGAAAGACCTCCATCGCCAAGTCTGTAGCCCGTGCCCTAAACCGTGAATTTGTCTCAATGAGGCTGGGAGGAGTGACAGATGAATCAGAAATTAGAGGCCATAGGAGGACCTATGTAGGAGCTATGGCAGGTAGGGTTTTAGCCAATATCAACAGGGTAGGAGTCAAAAATCCGGTCTTCCTTTTAGATGAGATTGATAAGTTAGGATCAGATTTTAGGGGTGACCCATCATCAGCACTCCTAGAAGTTCTAGATCCTGAGCAAAATGATAAATTTATCGACCGCTACCTAGACATACCATTTGACCTATCGGATGTATTTTTCCTAACCACAGCCAATGACATCAACCAAATCCCAGATGCCCTCTACGATAGGCTTGAAATTATCGAGCTATCAGGCTACACCATGGGTGAGAAGATGAACATTGCCAAGAAATACCTCATAGCCAAGCAAATGAAAAATACAGGCCTAAGCGATGAAGAGCTTGCCATTTCTGACAAGGTCATAGAAAAAATCATCAAAAACTACACCAGAGAAGCCGGTGTGAGGGAGCTAGAAAGGCTAATTGGCAAGATTTGCCGTAGGGCAGTCAAGGAAATCCTAGAAGGCAAGAAGTCTGTCAGAGTTACTATGAATAATTACAGCAAATACCTAGGCCGTGAGAAATTTATAGACGATCACATATCCAAGGAAGAAAAGATAGGCGTAGTAAATGGCCTAGCTTGGACATCTGTGGGTGGTACTATGCTTACAGTTGAGGCCAATGTCATGGAAGGTAAGGGCCATGTAGAATTTACAGGCTCTCTTGGAGATGTCATGAAAGAATCTGGCCAGGCAGCCATAGTATACATCAGGTCAAATGCTGACAAGCTTGGTATTAAAGATAAGTTTTATGAAGATAAGGATATCCATGTCCACGTCCCAGAAGGGGCAACTCCAAAGGATGGCCCATCAGCAGGTATAACCATGACCACAGCCATTACCTCAGCCCTAACAGGCAAGAAGGTGAGAAATAACCTAGCTATGACAGGGGAAGTCACAATCACAGGTGATGTCCTAGCCATAGGCGGCCTTAAGGAAAAGGCCCTAGCAGCTTATTCTTATGGGGTCACAAATGTGATAATTCCAAAGGATAACGAGAGAGATACAGAAGATATACCAAAGGAAATCAGGGATAAGATTAACTTCATCCCAGTGTCAAATGTCTCAGAAGTCATAGAAAGAGCCCTTATATGAAGATAAAAGACATAGAATTAGAACAAGTTGCAGGTTTTAAGAGCCAGTGGCCAAATGATGATTTGGCAGAAATTGCCTTTGTAGGTAGGTCAAATGTCGGCAAGTCTTCCTTTATCAATTCCTTTTCAAATAGGAAGGCTATTGCCAAGACCAGTTCCAAACCAGGCAAGACCAGGACAATCAACTTTTATAGGGTTAACAATGCCTTTAGGCTGGTAGATTTGCCAGGCTATGGCTATGCCAAGGTCTCCAAGGCAGAAAAGGCCAAGTGGGATAAGCTAATAAATGAATACCTCCACGAGAGGGAAAATCTTAAAGAGGTCTTCCTCTTGGTAGATATCCGCCACGAGCCAACAGCCTTAGATAGGCAAATGTATGATTGGATTTTAGAATCAGGCTATATGGGCTTTGTAATCGCAACCAAGTTTGACAAGATAAAAAAGGGCCAGGTCCAAAAACACCTAAAACAAGTTCAAAAAACCCTAGGCATAGAAGATGAGGGACTAATCTTCGCCTACTCATCAGAAACCAAACACAACAAGGACGTCCTAGAAGAGCAAGTTGAAGTAATAATAAATGCCTAGTTTGCAAAGTATAATATCAGTAACTTATACTGATAAATCCATCCCTAGCCGTCATTCCGACGAGTGCAGCGAGGAGGAATCCCACAAACAAGGGATCAATATAGGAGTAACCCATATAAAATTCTCTAATTTACGGGATTCCTCGTCGAATCCTATCGGATTCTCTGTCGGAATGACATATTAGTATATTTTTTATTATAATTAGAAGGCCCCGGCCTTCTTTTTTGTATTAGCAGAAAAAAGTGGGTATAAATATAAAAAGAAAGAAAGGAATGGATTATGGCAAGAAATTTATCTATTAAACAAAAACGAATTTATTTGGGATTTTTAATTGGTATGTGGATTTTTATTATGGCATCGGTTTATACCATGAAAGTCTATAATACCTGGTATTTCTTTTTTATTTTCTTAATCTGGTCCTTAATTTTTCAAATCTACCAAAAATATATTGGCATTAGAGTTGATAAAAAAATAGGAACATATTTGGGAGACCTTCCCAAAAAAGATACTTACAAGTATTACATAGCGACATTTTTAAATGCGCTAGCTATAAGTTTAGCTATAGGCCTTGACATTAGATTTATATATCTAGTAGGTCTAGCATCAGCAATTTTATTTTATGAATCATACAAGATGATAGAAAGTGAGTGCTAAAAAGTAGGTGATTTTAAGGCTGCCTACATTTTAGATTAAGGGGGAGATTGGGTATAAATATAAAAAGGAAGAAAGGAATTGATTATGGCTAGAAATTTATCTATTAAGCAAAAAAATACTTATTTGGGCCTTGTGACTATCATGTATATCTTGATGGTCGGTGTAGTTTATGAAGTAAGGGTCTATGATACTTGGTACCTATTTGTAGCCACCCTAGTTTGGTCAGTTATAGCTTTATTTTACCAAAAAAGCCTAGGGATCAAATTTAATAATGAAGCAAGTTATTATTTAGAAAGCATTGATAAAAAATATAAGTATCTATTTTATGGGTCATTTCCCCTCACGGGCCTTGCTATCTCATTTTCTGCAAGCTTGAGCACTAAATTTTTAGTCTTATTTGTAATAGCTGCGTCCTACCAGCTTTATATGACCAAAAAGATGCTTGATTATGCATACTAAAAAGTAGGTGATTTTAATCTCACCTACTTTTTAAATTACTTATTTTGCTGAAAGAGTGAATTCTTCAACCTTTTCGTAGTTTCCATCTGTTTCTTTGCCAGATTCTTGATTTCTTTTTGATCTTGATAGACTAAAGTTTATTTCCCTACCATCTTTTATCTCATCTAGGCTTAGGTCTGAAAAATCTTTATTATAGATGAAGGTAAATACTCCATCAGAAACTGTCCTTAGGTCAAGGGAGATTTTCTTACCGTCCTTGTCGAATCCTTCAAGTTCGTAAACATAAGCTGGATCAAGACCTTCAATTATAGCGGTCATGGTGATTGGGTTTAGCTTCATTAGTCTTATATTAGCTCCGTTTTCAAGCTTGTAATCCTTGGCTAAGACTTTATTTTCCTTATTAACTATATTTGAGCTTGCTTTGATTGATACAACCTCGCTAGCTGTTCCGTTTGATATATATAGGTCAATATCAGCCTGGTCTAATTCAGGAAAAACCTTATCAAAGTCGGTCATTGACTCTGATACAAAGGCCTTGCCGTCATCTGACATGCCAGTTGATCCACTTAAACCCCAAGCCTTGTAAGTCTCGCCGTTTATAACAACTTTGTAGATACTTGCTGTTTCATTTGATTCTTCTATGCTTTTTCCTTTTGGATCCATAAGAATAGTTGAGTAAATCTTGTTATCTTCGATTACAAGATTTTCAAGAACGATAGATTGATCACCTATTTCTATTGGCTTATGAAGTTCTGTCACATATTTATAGGACTCAGGGCTTGCCCCGATTGTTTCCATCATGGTGACTTTTATGTCTGTGAAGGCCTTGGAAACTTCTGCCCTTACTGGAGGAATTGTAAGTCCTGCCGCAAGAAGTAAGGCTGCAGCCACTGCTATATATTTTTTCTTTGAATTTTTCTTATAAGATTTAGCCATTTTATATAAAGACTCCTTTTCTATATCATTTAATTTATATTCTTCGCTTTCAAATTCTAAATTATTAATTTCATCATAAACATTTTTCATTTTGAATCTCCTTCCTTATTTTTTTCTTACCTCTTGAAACCCTGTTGTAGAGGGTAGCCTTTGATATGTCATAGATTTTAGCCACTTCGTCATAGGAGTAGCCCTCTATAAATAATTTCCTAAAAATTTCTCGGTCCCTTTCGTCAAGGACCTTTAGAATTTCATCTGTATTATCTAGGTAAATCTCATTATCATCTTCTATATAGTTTGCAACTTCATCGAAGTCTACACTTTTGTGCCTGATTTCTTTTCTAAGGGCATCTATGGCTTTGTATCTTGCCACACCTGCGCACCAATTCTTAAAGGATGACCTTGCTGGGTCAAAGGATTCAATATTATCCCGGACTGCAAGGACTGCTTCGTTTAAGACTTCCATCCTTAGATTGTCATTAAAGGTCAAAACCTTGTAGATAGATGCTTTCATTACTGGGCCGTAGGTGTCGATGAAGATTCTAAGGTACTTTTCGTTTTTATTTTTAATTCCCTTTATTATTTTTAAATCATCCATCATTGCCTCCTTCACCTATATATTCGTAGCAACCGTCTATTTTCTATCATGCTTATCAAAAAAACTTTTGTTTATTTATTCTACCTGCCTTATAATTTTATGCATTTAAGCAAAAATTTAGGGTTTTATTAAATATTTATAAAAATCGCTTTAACTGATTATTTCAAAGCCTTGCACAAAATGTAAATCTTTACTATAATATTAGCATAATACATATAAAGGAGACAATATGAACAAAAGTAAAACGTTAGCATTATTGTTATCACTATCTATGCTCTTTTCTGCTTGTGGATCTAACACAGCTGATAAGAAGGCAGGAGATAATCAAGATACTAAGGTAGAAGAGAGTGCAGGTAAGGAAACTGGCGAAGGTACTGCAGCAGGTATGAATGGAGACCTAAAGGCTGTTGTTACATTCGATGGAGATAAGATTGCAAAAATTGACCTTACTCACGAAGAGACAGAAGGTCTTGGAGATAAGGCAGCTGACAAGCTTGTTGAAGAAATCGTAGCTAATAACTCAGTAAATGTAGACACAGTTTCTGGTGCTACAGTTACATCTACTGCCCTTATAGAAGCTGTTAAGGCTGCTATAGAAGCAAGCGGCAGGGATGTTAAAAACTACGAAGGCGAAGTAGAAAAGGCCAAGGGCGAAACTACAGAAAAAGATGTAGACGTAGTAGTAGTCGGTGGTGGTGGTGCAGGTTTTGCTGCAGCAGTATCTGCTAAGGAAGCAGGAGCAAATGTAGTCCTACTTGAAAAACTATCAGCAGTTGGTGGAAATACCCTAATTTCTGGTGGTGAATACGCAGCTCCAGCCAATGAACTTCAAGAAAAAGAAGGCATCGAAGATAGTAAGGAAAAATTTGCAGAAGACGTAGAAAAAGCTGGTGGTAACCCAGAACTAATCAAGGTCCTAGCAGATAAGGCTACAGAAGATGCTTACTGGTTAAGAGATGACATAGGAGTTAAGTGGTTAGATTCACTAATGTTCTTTGGTGGTCACTCAGTAAAAAGATCTCTAATACCAGCAGCCCATACAGGTAACGAGCTAATCAAAAATTATACAAAAAAATGCCAAGAGCTTGGCATAGAAGTAATTACAGAAGCAGACGTAAAAGAAATCCTAGCTAAAGACGGCAAGGTTTGCGGAGTTAAGGCTGAGACAAAAGATGGCGAACTTGTAGTAAATGCTAAGTCAGTAGTTCTTGCAAGTGGTGGTTTCGGTGCAAATGCCGAAATGTGCTATGAAAATGACAAGGAAGTTGACGAACACGTCCTATCAACAAACTCACCAGGAGCAACAGGTGATGGTATCACTATGGCAGAAAAACTTGGTGCAGATACAGTAGATATGGATAAGATCCAACTTTACCCAGTATGTGACGTAGAAACAGGTAAACTTCTATACTGCGGCGATACAAGACTTGTAGGTGGAGCCCTTCTAGTAAATAAAGAAGGTAAGAGATTTGTAGAAGAGCTAGGCACCAGAAGAGAAATCTCAATGGCAATCAAGGCTCAAACAGACTATGTAGGCTATGTTCTTTGGGATGAAACATCAAACGAAAAGACAGGCACCATGGCATCAAACCCAGAAGAAGCAAAATCACTCTTTGACAGAGGCCTAATGGTAAAAGCTGACACTCTAGAAGAATTAGCTGACCACTTTGGTATAGACAAAGAAGCCCTACTAGAAACAGTAAAAACCTTCAACGAAAACTCAGCCAAGGAAGAAGACCCAGACTTCAACCTAAGAATGCTAGGCTGGCAAGTAAAGGATGCGCCATTCTACATGATGAAGGCAGCTCCAGCAGTTCACCACACCATGGGTGGTCTAAAAATCAACACAGAAGCAAAAGTCCTAAATAAAGATGGCGAATGGATAGAAGGCCTATACGCAGCAGGCGAAGTAACAGGCGGCATTCACGGCGAAAACAGACTAGGCTCTGTAGCAATGACAGACATCACAGTATTTGGTAAGATAGCAGGCGAAAACGCAGCAGCAAATGCCAAAAACTAAGAAAATATCAAGAGAAGTCCCTCGGGGCTTCTTTTTTTGTCAAATCATTTAAGTCCAACTTGCAAAGATTGCAAAAAATTGTTTAACCCTGTGAGCTAATAGGTATATATAAGATAGGACTTAGAATAAAGTTGGAGGATATATGATAAATACAGAAGTTAGAAATAAAGTCGGTCTAATCTACCTAGATAGGCCTAAGGCCCTAAATGCCATAAATGGCCAGATGGTCGATGAAATATATGAAGCCCTAAAGAAATTTGAAGAAGATAAGGACATAAGGGCAATCCTCTTTGATTCTCATGCAGAAAAGGGCCTATCAGCAGGTGGAGACCTAAAAGAGATTTACTATAATTATCTTACAAATGATGAAGAAACTAAGAAGGAAGAATTTTTTAAAAAGGAATTTGACCTCAATAAATACATCATGGACTATCCAAAGCCAATCATAAGCCATTGGTTCGGCATAACCATGGGAGGCGGCATAGGCCTAACTATCCACTCTGACCTAATCATAGCAGATGAAACTACAAACTGGGCCATGCCAGAAACAAGCCTAGGCTTTGTGCCAGATGTATCCGTAGGTTACTATATATCAAGGCTTGACAGGGCCATTGGCCAATATGTCGGCCTAATAGGATCAAGGCTCTATCCAATAGACTTGGTAAAAAATGACCTTGCCCACATCTTAATAGACCCTAAAGATTATCAAGAGATTTTAGAAATAATAGTAAGTCTATCAGCAACAAGCGAAGATTTAATAGGGGATATAAAGAATGAAATTTCAAGCTTTTCCATAAAAGAAGGCCTAAGCCCAAATATAGAAAATGCGGCCAAGATAAAGGTCCACTTCGCTAAGGATTCTGTAGAAGAAATCGTAGCTAGCCTAAAAGAAGCTGATGATGATTTTGCAAGAGCTAGCCTAGAAGCCCTAGAATCAAGAGATCCCTTCATGGTCAAGGTCCAATTTGAAAAATATTTCCTAGGCAAAAAATTAACCCGCAAGGAGACAATCGACCTAGACCTAGATATAATCAGATACGGCCTAAAGACAGGAGCCATCAAAGAAGGCATCAGGGCCAAGCTAATAGATAAGGACAATAAGGTAATCTGGCCAGTATCAAGCCTTACTGATGTAGATGAGAGAGAAGTAAAAGATCTTCTTAGAATAAAATAAGCACCAAAAAAGCGAGGAATCAAATCCTCGCTTTTAAAATACTAAATTAAGCTTCTATAGAATTTTCCCATAGGCCGTGGATATTGCAGTAGCTTAGGGCGTAAACTTCGCCAGCTTTTTCTGTTTGGATGCTTACTTCTACTTCTGGAATTGAGAAGACTTCATCTTCACCATGAGCCTTAAATTCATAAGAACCAACTTCGATTGGGAATTTAGCTCCTTCAGCCTTGAAAAATACTTTAATCCATGCGATGTGGTGTTCAAGTGTATTTGGATGGGCAATTTCTTCACCTACAAATGCCTTGATGTGAAGTAGCTTGCCTTCTCTTTTAGCTTCTAGAAAAGGAACGTGTTTTTCAGCTTTCCAATCTGCAGTTTGAACTGTTTCAGTTAATTTCATATTATCCTCCATAAATTTACGTAATATCGTGTATTAAATATATACCCTTGCAGATAATTTGTAAACATATATTTATTATAAATTTACTTTAACAAATTAGTATATTGTAATTATCGTAATTAACAATTATAATAAGTATAGGAGGCAAGTATGGATAGGTTAAAAGAATTAAAGGAAGCGAAAGAAGCTGCAGAGCTTGTTATTGGCAAAATTGACCAAGCTATAAAAGAACTAAATTCTGCTTCAAACTGGGGTATCCTTGACCTTTTGGGAGGAGATTTTATTCCAAGTCTTATAAAAAGAACTAAGATAGGCAAGGCAAATGATATTTTAAATGAACTGCCAAAAAGTTTAGAAATCTTGAATAAAGAGCTTAGCGATGTAGATATTAGCCTGCCAGGAGGCGTGCCAGATAAGCTATCAGATGAGCTTTTTGATACGATTTTTGATAACATCTTCACCGATTTTAGAGTCCAAGGGGAGATAAAAGAAAATTTACTGGCTCTTAAAGAACTTAGGCATAGTGTAGGAGAAATATCCGATAAATTAGATGAGGAAATTGCTGAATTAGAAAGTTAGGAGTGAAAATGAAAGTACTAATAGTAGTAGATTTACAAAATGATTTTATAGATGGGGCACTCGGCAATGCTGGAAATGAAGCGATAGTTGATCCGATTGATAAGCTAGTAGAAAATTTTGATGGGGAAGTTATCTTTACAAGAGATACTCACGATGAGGATTACCTAGCTAGCCTTGAAGGCAAGCACCTTCCAGTAACCCACTGCATAAGGGGGACTAGCGGCTGGCAAGTAAGGATTGACACTAGGGGCAAAAAGATTATAGACAAGCCATCTTTTGGATCTTATGAGCTTGTAGAATATCTTAAAGATTTGAATGAAAAAGAAAAAATTGACCAGATTTATATGGTTGGAATTTGCACAGATATTTGTGTGATTTCCAACGCCCTAATGATTAAAAACGCCCTTTTAGATACAGAAGTCACAGTCATAGAAGACCTCTGCAAGGCCACAAGCGAAGCTGCCCACCAAACATCTCTAGAATCTATGAAGTCTTGTCAGGTCAATATCATAAAGGCTGCAGACTTTTAAATTAACTATAATAAATTTTGCTTTTGAAAATATTTTAAAAACCTTAGGCAGGAATTTACCTTGCCTTAGGTTTTTTTATTTATATGATTTTTAGATATTATAATTGGGTAATTTTATAAAAAGATGGTTTTGAACAGATTTATTAGCTATGCATCTTGTGATTTAGTAAAATTAAGGAGGAAAAGATGGGATTTAGAGATGATTTTTTGTGGGGAGGAGCAACAGCTGCCAACCAATGCGAGGGAGCTTATGATGTAGATGGAAGAGGACTTGCCAATGTGGACCTATGTCCTGTGGGAGAAGATAGGGTTGCAGTTATAACAGGTAGGAAGAAGATGTTTGATTTTGATGATGACCACTTCTATCCTGCCAAGGAATCTATCGATATGTACCACAGATATAAGGAAGATATAGCCCTTTTTGCCGAAATGGGCTTTAAGGTCTACAGGTTTTCTATAGGATGGACAAGGATTTTCCCAAAGGGCGATGAGGAAAAGCCAAATGAAGCTGGCCTAAAATTCTACGAAGACCTCATAGATGAATGTCTAAAATACAAGATTGAGCCTCTAATTACCATAACCCACTTCGATTTTCCGATGCATTTAATCCACGAATACGGGGGCTGGAGAAATAGAAAAGTTGTCGATTTTTATCAAAATCTAGTAAGGGCAATCTTCACCAGATTTAAGGGCAAGGTCAAATATTACCTCACCTTCAACGAAATAAATGTAATCCTTGCCGCACCTTTTATGGGAGCAGGCCTTTATTTTGAAGAAGGAGAAGATATTGAAAAAACAATGTATCAAGCCATCCATCACGAATTTTTGGCAAGTGCCTATGCTACAAAAATTGCCCACGAAATTGATCCGGAAATAAAAGTCGGCTGCATGCTAAATTCAGGCACAATTTATCCAGCAACTTCTAATCCAGCTGACATCTTTGAAGCTCAAAAAACAGCCAGGGACAATTTCTTCTTTACAGATGTACAAGTAAGGGGCTATTATCCAACTTACAAAATTAAGGAGCTTGAAAGAAAGGGAATCTTGCCAGAAATAAGTGAAGAAGATAAGAAAATCTTAAGGGAGAATCCAGTAGATTTTGTTTCGATTTCTTATTACACAACAAAGACAGTAAGTGCTGACAAAGACATAAAACTATCAGAATCAAACCTTCAAGTAACAGTTGATAACCCATACCTAGAAAGAACCGAATGGGGCTGGCAAGTAGACCCACTAGGCTTTAGGACAACAATAAATGAAATCTATGACAGGTATCAAAAGCCAATATTTGTGGTAGAAAATGGCCTAGGGGCAGTGGATAAGGCAGATGAAAATGGCTATGTGGATGATGACTATAGGATAGATTTTTTAAGAGATCACATCAAGGCTATGAAAGATGCGGTAGAGCTTGATGGAGCAGATGTCATAGGTTACACAACTTGGGGGCCTATTGACTTAGTTTCTGCTTCAACAGGTGAGATGAGTAAGCGTTACGGCTTTATCTATGTAGACCGTGATGATTACGGCAAGGGCAGCCTAAAGAGAACAAAGAAAAAATCATTTGACTGGTACAAAAAGGTCATAAAATCAAATGGCGAGGACCTTGATTAATGTATTTAATATTTGACATAGGCGGTACCCACAGCAAGTACGCCCTGATGGATGGGAAGGCCGAAATATTAGAAAAGGGAAAATTTGACACAGTAAGGACAAATAGGGAAGACTTTGTAAAATCCCTAGAAAATATTGTAGAAAAATACAAGGACCAAATATCAGGCATAGGCCTATCCATGCCAGGATTTATAGATTCAGAAAAAGGTTTCATGGTAAATGGAGGCAGCCTTTTCTATATCAAAAATTGGCCAATAGTTGATGAATTAAGCAAGAGATTTGTCAAAAAAGTGACAGTAGAAAATGACGCCAGGTGCGCAGCCCTAGCTGAATATTGGCAAGGAAATCTCAAAGAATATAAAAACTCTGTTACCCTAGTCTTAGGAACAGGAATTGGTGGGGCAATCATGATAGATGGGAAAATCTATAGGGGGAGTGACCTAGTAGCAGGAGAATTTTCCTTTATCCTTACAAATATCATGGCAAGTAGAAAAGTGGAAAATTCCATGTGTGCCATAGCAAGCGTTCCCAAAATGGTAGAAAAAGTTGCAGAAAGGTTAAATTTAACAAAAGAAAAGGCGAATGGAGAATATGTATACTCCCTTGCAGAAAATGGCGATGAAATTGCCCTAGGAGAAATAAGGTCTTACCTATCGATAATAGCCTTTTTGATCTATAACCTAAACCTAGTCCTAAACCCAGAAATTTTTGCCATAGGCGGGGGCATAAGCAGGCAAGAATTGACCCACAAAATCTTAAAAGAAGAGCTAGAAAAAATCTACGACTCAATGGGACTTGACCTAAAGATTCCAAAAGTAACCAACTGCAAATTTTTCAACGACGCAAACCTCATAGGAGCCCTTTATAAGCATATAAAAAATTAAAAACAAAAACAGAGTTAGGCCTTGGCTTAGCTCTATTTTTATGTCACAGGATTTGCTTATATATTAAAATAAATTTAAAGGGGGATATTAAAAGAAAGTTAATGGGGGATATTAAAGCAAACTTTAAGGATAATATACAAGTATTAATAATACAAGAGTGAATAAGACTACCCTTCAAATCCACTTCAATACCTATTAAATTAAATCGGGACATTTTAAGATAATTTGATATATATAAGCATGGAGAATATTATATAATAAAGCTAAGAAATCGTAAACAGAGGAGAAATTATGACTGAAAACTTAACAGTTACTGGCAATATTAACTTAGATTGGGAAATTGACATAATCCAGAAATCCAATTTTATATGCCAATAAATTAAGAGGCGTTTATATGCCTGACAAAATGGGGATCTCATCATCCCAATGACAATAATTAGGAGATTTGAATGCGTCCTTGAGCCGACTAAGGCTGAAATTTTTAAAGACTACAAGGAAGAGTAGCAATAAAAATGCAATCTTTAGTTAGTTTTTTGGTCTAACTTTTGGGGGTCAGTATATTTTCGGGTTGCCTTTATTTTTTGCTTAGTTTAATCCAGTAAATTATATATTTGAAAGGAGCCAATCTTATGTGCTATAATGAAAGTGATAATTGATATCATGCGATAAAAGAAGGCCTTTAACTGTTACTTTATACATACTATATTGATAGGTCATTTGGGCTTCTTCTTGATTTTTTTGGGAGATATGACCTTATATTATGATTTTATTGATTATGATGACAAGTTCTATTTACACCCATATTTCTTTTGGCACTCACTCCGCTTACTGTGAGCTTGCCAAAGGGAGTCCACATGATTATTTTCGGTGGCTGGTTCAACTTAATATATTTTGTTTACTACTTATCTTTATTGATAAACTATACAAATATGAATTTATAAGCTTATAAGTCAGGGATTAAATTTATTATTTACAGGAGAAAATTTATGAAAAAATTAAATTTTATTGACAACAAGAAAACAAAAGCTGACTACAAAAACTGGGTTCCTGAAAGCTTGTTAAGGAATTTAATACTTGCAAGCTTTGTGGCTTTTATCCTGTTTATAGCCCTGGGTGTCAGTGATTTTGTATTTAGAGGAAGAACTCGTCTTATCTTTGCGATTATTCTTGGATATGCAACGCTGAAACTTACTTTTTTTGCAATTTGGATGAGATTACTATATAGGGCTTTTGATTACAATGGAAAAAGGAAGCTTGCCAAAATAATTATAGAAAAGACTGCAGCTTATGTAAAAATTCCTGATGGTGGACTTGGACTTGACGTAGGATGTGGTAGTGGAGCTCTTACTATAGCTTGTGCAAAGAGAAATCCAAAAGCGACTATGGTGGGCTGTGACATATGGAAGGGTTCATATAAAAGTGAATTTTCTAAAGAACTCTGTAAAAATAATGCAAAATTAGAGGGAGTAGAAAATGTGAGATTTGAAGAAGGAAATGCCGTAGATCTTCCTTTTGAAGATGAAAGTTTTGATCTAGTAACAAGCAATTATGTTTATCACAATATAAGTGGGAAAAACAAACAAAAACTTTTACTGGAAACATTTCGTGTGCTTAAAAAAGGTGGAGTTTTTGTGATTCATGATCTTATGAGCAAGTCAAGATACGGAGATATGAATAAATTTATCGAGAAGCTTAAAAAAGATGGCTACGAGGATGTGCAATTAATTGATACAACAAAGGGGCTTTTTATGGGTCACAAAGAAGCCTTATTCTTAGGACTTTACGGCTCAACTCTTCTTATTGGGAGAAAATAAAATTGTATATAAATTACTATAAAAATTTTAGAAAGTTGATGGTGTGTGCTAGATGAAATACAAAGCTTTTTATTTCTTATTATTTAAAGGTCCAATGAAGAAAGTTCTTATAGAAAAGTATGATAAAGCATATGCTTTAGAAATTATTAGAAAGAGCAAAAAAATTTATCGAAAAATAGTAGAAGAAGCAGATGATATCGGCGATGATAATCCCATGGCATACAATGAGATGTTCGCCCTTGCCTTTGTTGCCCCCTACCTAGCAAGTGAGAAAAAAATTCCACCAGAAACCATTCAAGAGATGATGCGCAGAACTCTTTATTCTTTTAGCTGGTATTTTTCCTTAGTCAACCTCAATACTAAGATAGGAAAACAGATCAATAAGAAAAATATTCTTAAGTATTACAAGTGGTATACAGAGGAAAAAGAAAAGCTCTATCCAACGTCCTTTAAGGTTGATTTTGTGGGGGAACCCTATGAGGGTGCTTGTTATTACAGGATTACTCGTTGTCCCATTTGTGCTTACACAAAGAAGCTGGGTGTCGATGAATTAATGCCCCTATTTTGTGAGCTTGATGAGCTTATGATAAGGCTTGAGCATGGAGTACTTCACAGAAAAGGGACCATAGCAAATGGAGCAGATTGTTGTGATTATTTTATTACAGGCGATAGAGAATAAAGTTCAGTTACAAAAATAAGTATCGGTAAAAACTTATAAATGATTATTAATGGATGTGTGAAATGAGTTTGACTTATAAAATTGCATCAGAAATAGTAAGACTTCTTGGGGTCAAAAAAATGTTTTTAAAGAACAAGGATCAGATGCTTGAGTATGCAAAGAGAGAAAACGCAAAGGCGGTATTTGATTTAGATAAGGCAAGGAAGAGAGCCGAGAGAAAAAATTACTATCTCCTTGTAAAAGACGTAATGGGTTACAGGCTCCTTTCATATCAAAAAAATAAGAGCCCTGCAGAAGGAGCTGTACTATATTTCTTCGGCGGAGGAATGATTACACCACCGGACAAATTGGATTTTTCTTTGGCGGAAAGGATAATGGAACAAACAGGCAAAGACCTTTGGTTTTTATTTTATCCCCTTTGTTCAGAAGATGTAATGATAGATAAGACCTATGAAGTTTGCTTTGAAACCTATAGGCTAATGACCCAAACTTATAAGGCAGAAAACATAAGTGTCCTCGGATTTTCATCGGGAGCTTGCCTAGCTCTTGGAATTTTTTTGCATAATAACGCATTAGGCAGACCTTTACCAATGGCTGGGAAAATAATTTCAGTATCTCCTGGTGGACTTCCAGATGTAAGTCTTGAGGAAAATAAAGAAGTATGGGAAAAGATGAATGCCCTTAACCAGAAAGACATAATGATTGACCCTACTTATTTTAAAACTGCAAGAGAAATCGTAAAGGGAGATGAAGACTTAGCTGAATATATGTTAGATGGAACAAAGGGAGATTTTTCAGACTTTCCAAAAACTTACTTTTATTACGGAGGAAATGAATGTCTTTATGCCTTTGCTGACGAGTTTAAAAAATCGATGGAAAAATACAAGGCTCCATATAAAATCATTGTGGGTGAAGGAATGTGCCACTGCTATCCTTTGTTAAGATTTTTTATAGAGGGTAGACAGGCCCAGGATGAAATTATTGATTTACTAAAGTCTTAATATAAATAAGGGTATATGAAAAGTTTAAAAGAGGGTCTTTTTAGAAAACAAATAAGGAGAATGTTATGGATATAACAAGAGCAATATTAGATGGAATTGCAATGGCTGCTATCTTTAACGGTTCAGTGGCAGCTTTTGTACTGATTAACCCAAGATTTTTCTTCGATTCTTATCCAAAAGAAATACAAAATTCGGCACAAGTAAAGATGACAAAGGAAGAAAAAAGAATAAATTTAATACTTACGTATATAATTTCAATTATATGTTTGATATATGGAGTGGCCTCTCTTTTACATACGGGAATAAGAGGACTTAGAGATCTTTTCTGGATGAGTTATATTCAGTGGATAATATTAAACTTTGGAGATTTTCTTTTGTTGGATATACTTTTATTCCAAGGAAAGTACAAGGATAGGATAGTCATACCAGGCACAGAAGGGCACGAGGAGTACAAATTTGGAAATTGGATGAAACATTTGGCCATAAAGGAACATTTTATCTTGATGCCATTATTAATTCCAATAGTAGCCATAATCCAAGCCTGGCTAGTGGTGTTACTTGGATTATAAAATAAATTTGATTAAGAAATCTCGAGGAGAAAAATTTGGAAATTAGAAAAATATCAAAATCAGATTTAGAAGAATTAGCAAAGTTAATGGTAGATGTCTATAATGGTCCACCTTGGAATGATAAATGGACAGTAGAAACAGCCCTGGAATCCTTAACCGATATTTCAGATTTTCCTAAGTTTTTTGGCAATCTAATTGTCGATGGAAATAAAATAATTGGTGCAATAATTGGTCATATAAGAAGATATGCGACTGAATCAACTTTTTATATTGATGAGTTTTTTATTTCTGAAAAATATAGGGGGACAGGTCTTGCAAAAAATCTCTACCAAAAGACTATAAAACAACTTCACCAAAGAGGCATAAGCGGTGCATTTTTTACAAGTCTAAAAAACTCTCGAGCCTATAATTTTTATGTAAAACAAGGCGCTTGGGATTTGAAAGATTCAGCATGCTTCTACCATAAATTTTTCTAAAGCTAATTTAAAAAATATAAGATGTTTGGAAGCAAGGATAAGCAGGGTCGAGAGCTGGCCTTTCACCTATATTCCATTAAGCAAGCCATCGAGGAGGGCTTTATCATTGATGTCCTCCAGTCATATGTGACCTATGAAACAATGAATATGGGAGGGGGAAGCCTAGGGGCTGATAATAAGAAAAAGCTTTCTGAAATAATTGATGATATAAATGCTAGGACTGGGTTGAATCTGGATGTGGATGAGGCTTCAAGAGCTGTTATCCAGATTAGGGACTTGATGATGAAATCTGATGACCTTAGAAAGTCTGCGAGAAATAATAGCGAGGATGACTTTAGATTTTCCTTTTATTCTAATGTAGAAGATGCCTTAATTGCAGGCTTTGATCAAAATAGGGATTTTTATAGCCTGCTTTTGGATAATAAGGATATACAAAAAGAGGTCTTAGGACTTTTTATACCAGGTCTTTATAAGAATTTGAGGCAGGATAATATTTAGGAGGACTTATGAAATTAGAAGTGTGTATTGATTCTTATGATTCTATGATTTCGGCTGTAGTGGCTGGGGCTGATAGGGTTGAGATTTGTTCAGCTCTTGACCTTGATGGACTTACTCCGTCTGTGGGCCTTGTGAGGCTTTGTGAAGAATTTGATATTGAAAAATATGTGATGATTAGGCCTCGTCCTGGGCATTTTACCTATGATGGGCTAGAAATTGCCCAGATGAAGGAGGAGATTATGGCCTTTAAGGATATGAAAATCCATGGCTTTGTCTTTGGGGTCCTTGATGCTGATGGGCGAATTGATATAGAAACTATGAAGGAACTTACCTATCTCGCCTATCCAAAGTCTGTGGCTTTTCACAGGGCCTTTGATTATTCAATTGGTGGGGAAAATCAGGTTGAAGGCTTGATTAAGATGGGAGTTGAGAGAATTCTTACATCTGGCAAGAAGGCCAAGGCTGTTGATGGACTTGATTTAATTAGAGATTTGCAAGAAAAATACGGCCATAAAATCGAAATCATGGCAGGTTCTGGAATAAATTCTTCAAATATCAAGGAGATTTACGAAAAAACTGGGATTGAGTCTTTCCATATGTCAGCCAGATCCTATTACCAAACTGAAATTGATTATGATAATTTTGGAGGGGATTTTTCTGATTATTCCTATGCAAGTGGCATAGATATTGAGATGGCTAGGGAAGTTCTCGATTCTCTTTAAAATATTTTTTCCTTTTTGTGACCTAGGTCATAGTAAGTTTTTCTATTTTTGATAAAATTATTATAGAAACGATGAGTAGAATAGATTGAAAGGAAAAATAATGATTAAAGATAGTAAGATTATATTAATTGGTGATGGAGCTGTTGGTTCATCTTTTGCTTATGCTGCTACCCTTTGGGGCATCGGCAGAGAGCTTGGAATTATAGATATCAACGAGAATAAGGCTGAGGGCGATGCTATGGACTTATCTGATGTTTTAAGTTTTGCAAGACCTAAGAAGATTTATAAGGCTGACTATAGCGATTGTGCTGATGCTGAGCTTGTTGTAATAACAGCAGGTGCCCCACAAAAACCAGGCGAAACCCGTCTAGACCTTGTGGATAAGAATTTGAAGATTTTTAAGGATATGATTGGCAAGATTAAGGATTCAGGTTTTGAAGGAATCTACCTAGTAGCTGCCAACCCTGTTGATATCCTAACTTACGCTACCTGGAAATATTCAGGAGCAGACTGCAACAAGGTTATAGGATCTGGTACAAGCCTTGATACATCTAGGTTTAAGAAGGAAATAGCCAAGCTTGTTGGTATCGACCCAAGAAGTGTGGATACCTATATCCTAGGAGAGCATGGAGATACAGAATTCCCTGTTTGGAGCCATACCAATATAGGTGGCCTTCCTCTATACGAATGGGTGTCTAAGCATTCCCAAGTCGATGAGATGGAGCTATTAGCTACTTTCGATAAGGTTAAAAATGCAGCCTATGAAATTATTAATAAGAAGGGTGCAACCTTCTACGGTATAGGAGCAGCCCTAGCCCGCCTAGCCCAAGCTATAATCAACGATGAGAAGGCAGTTTACTCAACATCATCCTATCTTGATGGCGAATATGGCCAAAGGGATATCTATATAGGAGTGCCAACAGTAATCGGCAAGGATGGGGCAAAATGGGTAATCGACGTGCCTTTAACAGATACAGAGCAAGAAAGAATGGACAAGTCTGCCGCTACCCTAAGAAAGGTAATGGAGGATGCAGGCCTATACGATTAATAGGCTCGCTAGTATTTGAAAATAGCCATAGTCAAGCTATAATTGGCAAATCCCACAAATACATTTAACTAAATATTAACTATTATTACACTATTAACCCTAGCTCGGCTAGGGTTTTTTATATTTTTTTTTATAAAATCTAATTTTTTTAAAATATTTTTTTCTTGGTCTTTTGGCTTGAATTAGGACTTTTTTTCAATAATAGATAAATGTTTTTATTTTATTAATTATAAATCATATTATTTCAAAACTTGAATATTATAATGGCGGGTGTATTATATAGCCAGGACATGAAAATTATATTTCAAGATATATAAGTTAAGACCTATAATTTCTTAAAAGATGAATTTAAAATATTTATAATATTAACTTCTTAATAAAGTGCAAATAATATATTATGAATCATAACTTATTAAATGCCTTTTATTAATAGGAATATTTATAAAAGCCAATCTTAAGAAATTTTAGGTCTTAGCTTGTGACTAAATTATTTAGTCCGATTTTAGAAAGGAAGTTAGAAATGAAAAAAATATCTAAATTTATTTCCTATCATCCAAGATTAGTTTTACTTATTATGACCTTATTGCTCATTCCTTCTTGGATAGGATATAAGGCTACTGGTGTCAATTATGATATCTTATCATATTTGCCAGCTGATCTAGAGTCTACCCAGGGCCAGGAAATCTTGGATAAGGATTTTAAAAATGCTGCTACGGGCATGCTCATCCTTAAGGGGAGCGACCACGATGCGGATGTGCTTAAAAATGAAATCCTTAAGATTGATGGAGTGGAGGATGTAATTTCCAAGTCGTCTATACTTGGCGATACGGTTCCGAATGAATTTTTGCCAGATGAAATTAGGGATGCCTTTTATGCGGAGGATTCAACTCTGCTTATGGTTAAATTTTCTGAATCATCTTCATCTATAAAGACTATGGAGGCTATTGATGCCATCAAGGCTCTTGAGTCTAAGGAAAAATACCTAAGCGGGATTTCTTCTTTGGTTAAGGATACCAAGGATTTGATTGATAAGGAAACTCCAATCTATGTGGCTTTGGCTGTTGCCCTTGCCCTTGTGGTCTTATCCTTTGCCAACGAATCAACTATTATCCCATTTTTGTTTATGCTAAATATTGGCTATGCGATTTTGTATAACTTTGGGACTAACTTTTTCCTTGGGGAAATTTCCTATATTACCAAGGCTATCGCAGCTGTTTTGCAGCTAGCTGTTACTACTGACTATTCGATTTTCCTCTATCACAGGTATGTAGAAAAGAAGAGGAAAAATGAAAGCAAAAACGAGGCTATGGCCAAGGCCATCGATTCAACCCTGGCTTCAATCTTTGCCTCATCCCTTACTACCTTTGCTGGATTTTTGGTCCTCTTACTTATGCAATTAGGCCTTGGAAAGGATATTGGCCTGGTAATGAGTAAGGGCGTGCTTTTGGGTTTGATTTCAACAGTGGTTGTCTTACCACCTATGATTTTGCTGGCAGAAAAACTTGTAAATAGGTTTAACCACAAGGTCTACCTACCTAGTTTTGAAAGAACAGCCAATTTTACAATTAAACATAGGAAGAAACTTTTTATAGTATTTTTGATTTTGTTTATACCAGCTATCTACGGGGCAAGAAATACTGACCTTTACTACAACCTAGATAGGTCCCTTCCTCAAGATTTGGACTCAATAGTTGCCCTAAATAAGATGAAAAAGGACTACAACATGGCCTCAAGCCACTTTATAGTAGTAAAAGATGACCTTTCAAAGACATCTATTAATTCCATGATCGAAGAAATTGAAAATGTGGATGGGGTTAACAATGTCCTTAGCATAAATTCTATGACTGGCCTAACCCTACCTAGCGAATATTTGCCAGATAAGCTTAAGAAGAATTTTGAGCAAGCTGGCTATCAGATGATAATGGTAAATTCCAAATATCAGACAGCCTCAGATGAGGTAAATAAGCAAATTGCAGCTATAGATAAGATTGTAAAGGCCCATGATCCAGAGGGCAAGCTCACTGGTGAGGCAGTCCTTACCAAGGATTTGACAATATTATCAGACAGGGACTTTAAGATGGTAAATATCGTATCAATCGCAGTGGTATTTTTAATCATTGCCCTAGTCTTTAAGTCACTTGCAATTCCAATAGTTTTGATTGCTGCAATTGAGTTAGCTATTTTTATAAATATGGGAATCCCATTTTATTTTGGTCACACCATCCCATTTATCACATCGATAATTATAGGGGTAGTTCAATTAGGCTCAACAATTGACTATTCAATCTTGATGATGGATAGGTTCCTCTTTGAATATAAAAAGCACAGAGACCTAGAAAAGGCCCTCGACCTTTCAGTCAGGGAAACATCAAAATCAATTGTTACATCAGCCCTAGCCTTTTTTGCGGCGACAATCGGTGTTGGTATCTATTCGAAGATGGAGATTGTATCAACTATTTGTATTTTCTTGGCAAGGGGTGCTATAATTTCAATGCTTGTAATTATTATTTTCCTACCAGCAATAATTGGAATGACCCTTCCATTTATAGAAAAAACTACTAAAGGATTAAAGAAAGGAAATGAAAATGAATAAAAAATTTACAAAGGCCCTTGCAGTTTTAAGTGTAAGCGCAATCCTTGGAGGCAATATAGCTTACGCTGCTGAGCCTAAGGCTAGCAAAAACGAGACAGTTTATGTAAGCAAGGAAGCAGGGGAGATAAAAGATAAGACTGTTTCTGTTTGGATAAATAAGGATGAGAAGGCCAAGCTTAAGGATAAATCAGACCTTAAAGATATCAAAAATCTAGAGACTGATGAAAAAATCGAGGCCAAAGATGGCCAGATTGACATAGATAGTGATGCTAAAGATTTTTATTACCAAGGTAAGACTGACAAGGACTTGCCGGTGGATGTGGAAATAAAATACCAACTTGACGGCAAGGATATAACTTATAAGGACCTAGATGGCAAATCAGGTAAGCTAAAAATCACCATAAGTGCCCATAATAAAGTAAAATCCAGCCTTAAGTCAGGAAAAATTATCTATTCACCTTACCTAGTTGCAAGTGAGATGACCTTTGCTGATGACCAGGTTAAAAATATCAAGGCTGATTCTGCAAAAATTATTAAAGATGGCAAAAACCAGATAGTTACTGGCATCCTAACACCTGGAATGAGGGATAATTTCGATGGAATCCTTGATGGAGACAAGCTTGATAAGTTTAAAGATGAGATTGAAATTGAAATGGATGTTGAAAATTTCAAACCAAGCGAGGCCTATCTTGTAATTACCAATGAAATTTTCCAAGATGGCAAGACTTTATCATCCCTTGATGACCTAGACCAAGGGATAGGGGAATTAACAGCAAATGCAGGCAAACTAGTTGATGCATCAGCTAAGCTTAAGCAAGGATCAGCTAGCCTAAATCAAGGCCTAGGAGACCTTGCTGGCGGAGCTGATAAGCTAGCAAATGGTTCTCAAAGATTAAAGGCCGGCTTTGATCAGATGAATGGTGCCTTCGCAGGACTTCCAGAAAAGATTGGCCCAATGCAAGAAGCCATAAGTGCCCTAAATAATGGAGGGGCAAGGCTAAATGCAGGCCTTGGCCAATATACAGGAGGAGTTGCTGAGATAAATTCAAATATGACCGCCCTCTTAGAAGGGGCTGATGGCCTAAATCAAGGGGCCAATGACCTAGATACTGGAATTAACGAGCTTAGCCAGGGCCTTGTAAGTATGAAAGAAAAAATATCTGAGGGATCTGATGGAAATGATTTGGCAGAATTTGCTAAGGGCATCAAGACCCTAAAGGCAGGAATCGATGACTTTAGCCAAAAAATAAATCCTATGGCTGAGTCCTTAAATAAGCTAAGTGCTGGCTTAGAAGAGGCGAGCAAGTCCCAAGCTAGTCTTGCAGGAGGTCTTGAAAAACTAAATGAGGCAAGCCAAAATACCCCATCTAGCCAAGGGGCAATAGCAGGCATAAATGAAAAGGCGGCAGCCCTTGAAAATCAAATAGCAAGCCTAGAAGGGAAAAACCTTGACGGATCATTGACAGGAGAGATAGAAAGCCTAAGGGCCATCCAAAATGGACTTTATAAGGATGCTGCAAATCTTTCAGCCAATGCAAAGGTAAATGCCGGTATAATAGATGGTTTAAATCAATTAAGCGCATCATCTAACGACCTTACAGGAGGTCTAAATAAATTAAATCAAGGCTTAGCAGAAATGGCTAGTCAAGTAAATGATTCTAAAGAAGAGTTAAACCAAGCATCAGATGCCCTAGGAGCAGGACTTGCCAAGCTTGACCAAGGCTTAGAAAAAAGCGACTTGATGAAATTAGCTAAGGCCTTCGACCAACTAGACCAGGGACTTTCTAAATTAAAGGCAGGTTCTGAAAAATTAGCAGCAGGAACTAGCCAAAATAAAGAAGGTGTAGAAAAACTTGCCCAAGCCTTAAATCTCCTTGATTCAAAATCTGAAGACTTAAAGACAGGCTCAGAACAATTGGCAGGTGGCCTAAGCGAATTTAATGAAAGATCTAAGGCCCTAAAAGACCTAACATCTATAAATGACAAGGCCTTAAATCCAATGGCCCAAGGCCTAAATGAATTAAATAAAGGAATCTTAGATCTAAGAACAGGAGCACTAAAATTAAAAGAAGGATCTGACACCTATAATGCCAAATACGAGGAATTTGACTCAGGCCTTAGAAGATATAAGGAAGAAGGCATCGATAAATTGTCAGCAAAGACTGGTGATTTAGACAAGGCCAAAGAAGTCCTAGACCAAATGTCAGACCTTGCTAGGAAAAATAATTCAATCTCAGGCACAAGTGATGAATTTGAAACCAGGTCAAGGATTATAGAAAAGATTAGATAAGAAAATTAATATTGAAAAATAGGGGATTTGTTATATAATAATATCAAGAGAAGCCACCTCTTACAAAGCAAAGTATTGATGTCGTGAGTAGACTCACCAAAAAAGACCCCGGGTATGGACCGGGGTCTTTTTAATTAGTCGTTCATAGAATCTAAAATCTTGCTTGCTAGAAGCAGGATTAGACCTACAAACAACGGAAAATAAAAATTTTCCCAAAGTATTGAGGTCATTATAGACTTCACCTCCCTCCACCTAAATAGTATAGGATGTTAGGCAAGTTTATTATATCACATCTTGATAAAAGCATACAATAAGTAAGCTTGAAAAATAGGGGATTTGTTATATAATAATATCAAGAGAAGCCACCTCTTACAAAGCAGAGTAATTGAGTAACACAAACTCACAAAAAAGACCCTAGCTGGTGACTAGGGTCTTTTTAATTATTTGTCCATAGAATCTAATATCTTGCTTGCTAAAAGCAGAATTAGGCCTACAAACAATGGAAAATAAAAATTTTCCCAAAGTAATTGAGTTAACATCAACTCACCTCCCTCCACCTAAATAATATATGGTGTTAGGCAAGCTTATTATATCATATATTGATAAAAGCATACAATAAGTAAGCTTGAAAAATGGGGGATTTGTTATATAATAAGATTAAGAGAAGCCACCTCTTACAAAGCAAAGTATAAGAGTAACACAAACTCACCAAAAAAGACACCAGTTGCTGCTGGTGTCTTTTTAATTATTTGTTTATAGAATCCCAATACTTGCTTACAAAAAGCAGGATTAGACCTACAAACAATGGAAAATAAAAATTTTCCCAAAGTATAAGAGTTAGCATTATAACTCACCTCCCTCCACCTAAATAATATATGGTGTTAGGCAAGTTTATTATATCATATATTAATAAAAGCATACAATAATAAGCTTGAAAAATAGGGGATTTGTTATATAATAATATCAAGAGAAGCCACCTCTTACAAAGCAAATGATGGTAGTCGTGATTAGACTCACGAAAAAAGACACTAGGCCTAAACTAGTGTCTTTTTGATTTAATTGTCCATAGAATCTAAAATCTTGCTTGCTAAAAGCAGGATTAGACCTACAAACAACGGAAAATAAAAATTTTCCCAAATGATGGTAGTCATTATAGACTCACCTCCCTCCACCTAAATAATATAGAGTGTTAGGCAAGTTTATTATATCATATATTAATAAAAGTATACAATAAGTAAGCTTGAAAAATAGAGGATTTGTTATATAATAATATCAAGAGAAGCCACCTCTTACAAAGCAAAGCAATAAGGTCGTGAGTAGACTCACTAAAAAAGACCCCGGTCGCACCCGGGGTCTTTTTAATTATTCGTCCATAGAGTCCAAGATCTTGCTTGCTAGAAGCAGGATTAGACCTACGAACAATGGAAAATAGAAATTTTCCCAAAGCAATAAAGCCATTATAGACTTCACCTCCCTCCACCTAAATAGTATAGGATGTTAGGCAAGTTTATTATATCATATTTATATATTTAAACACAAAAAAGCTGGTTAAGATTATTTCTCTTACCAGCTTTTATTTTTTATTCTTCTACAAAGGTGATTTTGCCTTCTTCTAGTTTTGCAATTCTTGCTAGGGAATAGATATCTACGCCCATTTCTTCTACAAGGGCCCTACCATCTGAGAATGACTTTTCTACAACTATACCTAGGCCTACAGGGTTGGCGCCTGCTTGTCTGCATAGGGCTACCATGCCTTTGGCTGCTTGGCCATTGGCTAGGAAGTCATCGATCATTAGGATGTTTTCTCCTTCTTTTAAGAAGTTTTTGTCTACTATTAACTCATTTGTGACTTGTTTGGTAAAGGAATACACGCTTGAGTGGTAGACATTATCGCTTGTTGTAAGGGATTGTTTTTTTCTTGCAAATACGCAGTTTACTTCTAGTTCTAGGGCTGTAGCAAGGGCTGGAGCTATACCAGATGACTCAACAGTTAGGACTTTGTCGATGTTTTTGTCTTTAAAGTAGGCAGCAAACTCTTCTCCCATTTTATGTATAAGTTTGGCATCTATCTGTTGGTTTAAAAATGAATCTACCTTTAGTATGTTTGGACCAATAACAATTCCGTCTTTGAGAATTCTTTCTTCTAGTTCTTTCATCATATCTCCTTATCATATCAAATCAATATTGTAAGCTTTTTATAATTATAATTCTTTTCTAAAATTAGTCAATTTTTGGAAAATTATGATTGTTTTTGATTGACTTTGAATGAATTTGCTGTTATAATATTAACATGATATTAGAAAAAAGATTAGATCTTATAATTTCAACCCTCGAGAAAGAGGAGAAGGTATCAAATAAGGTCCTAACTGAAAAGCTTAAGGTAAGCGAGTCTACTCTAAGGCGTGATTTGGATTATTTACAAAAGCAAGGCAAGATAAGAAGAGTGCATGGAGGTGCAGTTCTTAATATCAATCCTAGCGAGCTAAATTATCTTGACAATGAAAGGGTCCACACCAAAGAGAAGGCAGCAATTGCCGAAAAGGCTTCAGGCCTTATAGGAGATGCCAAATTTATTTATCTAGATGCTGGTTCTACCTGCCATCAAATTCTTGACTATCTGGATATGACAATGGATATAAAGATAGTAACAAATGGTCTTATGCATGTAGAAAAGCTGATTTCAAAAAATATTCCGACCATAATTCTAGAAGGGGAGATAAAGCCTTCGACAATGGTGATAACTGGGATTAAGACCTTAGAATCGATAAGCTCTTACAATTTTGACCTAGCCTTTATTGGGGCCAATGGTTATGATGAGGAGGGATTTTATACAGCAGATACCAATGAAGCTGTAGTTAAGGCAAAGGCCATAGAAAATGCGACTAGGGCCTATGTCTTGGCAGATTCTTCTAAGGAAAATATCAAGTATTTTGCAAGGATAGCAAGAAGGGAAGATGTAGAACTAATAAGGGAGGAAGGATGATTTATACAATTACGACAAATCCATCAATTGACTATATCATGAGATTTGATAAGTTTAGTGATGGAGCCACAATCAGGGCTTATGAAGATGAAAAATATCCTGGTGGCAAGGGGATTATGGCAAGTAAGATTCTCAAAAACCTCGGAGAAGACCCAATCAATCTGGGCTTTGTGGGTGGTTTTATTGGAGAATATATAGCAAGTGGTGTAAGAGACTTGGGTCTTAAGGAAAAATTTGTAAGGATTGCTGACAATTCAAGAATCAATGTCAAATTAAAATATGACCACGAAACAGAAATCAACGCCAAGGGCCCAAATATTACTAAGGAAGAAGTGGAAGAATTTTTTGCAAGTCTTAAGGAAATTAGTGGAGATGACATAATAGTTATCTCAGGTTCCCTTCCTTATAGCCTTGATGAAGATTTTTATAAGAAGGTTATAGAGGCGACAGGGGCAAGATTTACCATAGATATAGCTGATAAGAGGGTTTTAGACTACCTAAAATACAAGCCACTTCTAATTAAGCCAAACAAGGAAGAGCTTGGTAAGATTTTTGAAACAGAAATCACCGATGAAAATATGGTGGCATATGCAAAAAAGCTAAATGAGCTTGGAGCACAAAATGTAATAGTTTCTCTAGGAGCGGAAGGGTCTATCTTTGTAGATGATAAAATCGCCCTAAGAGCTAAACCTATCAAAGGAAAGCTTGTAAATTCAGTGGGTTCTGGAGATAGTATGGTGGGAGGCTTCGTCTACGGACTTGTAAATGCTTACGATAAGACAGATGCCTATAAGCTTGCAGCAGCCTGTGGCAGCGCAACAGCATTTAGTCCTGATATAGCTGAAAGGACAATGATTAAAAATATTTTAAGGGAAGTAGAGGTAGAAGAAATTGGAAATTAGAGATTTACTTAAAAAGGATCTGATGATCCTAGATTTAAAGGCAGACAGCAAGGAAGCTGCTATCGATGAAATTGCAGCAAAGTTTTTTGAAAAAGGCTATGTAAAAAGTGCAGAAGATTTTGCTGCTGGCCTTAGAGAAAGAGAAGCCCAAGGCTCAACAGCTCTTGGAGAATCAGTGGCCATCCCTCACAGCAAAAACGCAACAGTAATAGAACCTGCAGTTCTCTTTGCTAGAAAAATTGGAGGACTCGACTACGATGCCCTTGATGGAGAGGCGACAGAAATATTTTTTGCAATAGCAGCTCCAGATGGGGAAAATAATCTCCATGTGGCAACACTTGCAGAATTATCAAAGATGATAATGAAAGATGGCTTTATCGCTGACCTTAAGAAGGTAGAAAATCCTGATGATGTCTATAAGGTAATCGAAAAATATACAGAAGCTAAAAAAGAAGAAGTCGTTGAAGCTTCTCCAGCTGATAAAAAAGCTTGCAACATCCTAGCTGTAACAGCTTGTCCAAATGGTATTGCCCACACCTATATGGCCCAAGAAGCCCTAGAAAAGGCAGCTAAGGCCAAGGGAGCAAATATCAAGGTAGAAACAAATGGGTCTGACGGAATCAAAAATAGACTCACTCAAGCAGAAATAGATGCGGCTGATGTTATAATAATTGCAGCAGATAAAAAGGTAGAAACAGCCAGATTTAATGGCAAAAAGCTTATCCAAAGACCGGTATCAGATGGGATTAGAAAGGCAGATGACCTAATTGACCAGGCCCTAGCAGGTAAGGCCAATATCTACCACGAAGAAGGAGCAAGCAGCCAAGAATATGATGAAAAGGGCCAATCCCTTGGACAAAAAATCTACGGCGACCTTATGAATGGTATTAGCCACATGCTACCATTTGTAATCGGTGGTGGAATCCTAATGGCAATCTCCTTCCTAATAGAAAGATTTGCTGGCGATGAATCAGTGGCCTTCACCTTCCTAAATGGACTTGGTGGTGATGCTTTCAATTTCCTAATTCCAATCCTTGCAGGCTATATAGCCTACTCAATAGCTGACAGACCAGGCCTAATGCCAGGTATGGTTGCAGGACTTATGGCAAGCCGTGGAGCAGGCTTTATAGGCGGCCTAATAGGAGGTTTCGTGGCAGGTTATGTAGTAAACTTCCTAAAGAAAGCTTGCAAAAACCTACCAAAGACCGTAGAAGGCTTAAAACCAATGCTCATCTACCCAGTCCTTGGCCTATTTATAGTAGGCGCAATCATGTTCTTTGTAATAGATCCAATCTTTACAGGCATAAACACAGCTATCAATAACTGGCTAACAGGCCTTGGTGGAGCAAACATGGTAATCCTTGGTGCTCTTCTAGCAGCAATGATGGCGGCAGACATGGGTGGCCCAATCAACAAGGCAGCCTACGCCTTTGCAATAGGTGCCTTCACAGATACAGGCATTGGAACTTTCATGGCAGCTGTAATGGTTGGCGGCATGGTCCCACCAATTGCCATAGCTTTTGCTACAACTTTCTTCAAGAATAAATTCAATGAAGAACAAAAGAAAACAACAATTACTAACTACATCCTAGGAGCATCCTTCATCACAGAAGGAGCAATCCCATTTGCAGCAGCAGAGCCACAAACAGTCCTTCCATCATGTATAGCAGGATCAGCCCTTGCTGGTGCTATAGTAGGATATTTCGGAGTAAGCGCTCCAGCCCCACACGGAGGAATCTTCATCCTTCCAGCAATGTCAAGCCTAAACCAAGCCTTACTATTTGTAGGTGCAGTTGTAATAGGTGCTGTAATAGGTGGCCTAATACTAGGTGCAATTAAGAAAAAACCAGAATAATAAGCTAGCTAAGATTTTAAATTATTAATAATATTGACGGATCTTTAAAAAGTCTAAGATAGGAAAAAGACGAGGAATGAAAATGTCCTCGTCTTTTTATAATGTATTTTATTTTTCGATTGTCATTGCGTTGATTTGGTCACATGCTTGCCATACTGGTGTGATGACATCGAAGCCTTTAATCCTGTTTGAATATCCTGTGTGGAATACATTTGAATATAGTGGGATTTCTGGTAGATAGTCGTTATACCATTTTTGGAATTCTTCCCACTTATCTAGGTAGCCTTCTTTGTCAGATGGATCTGTTTTCTTAAACTTGCAGTTACTTCATCTGCCTTTGGATCGTTGACCTTGCTTCTATTAAATGGTCCTTCTGATGAGTAGTAGAACCATGGGTCAAATGGTGTAGCAAAGTCTGAAGCCATTGAAAAAGCTGTATATTGTGCATCTTCTTTTGGGAAACTCAAATAATCCATTAGGGTTGAGAAGGAGCCTGCTGTCACATTATATTCCATACCAGCTTGTTTAGCGTTTGGAGGAAGTTGGTTTGAGATTAGGCTTGTTATTGGTGATTGTTCTGCTCCATATTGGTTAACAACGAGCTTGTTTCCATTTTCGTCATACCTATAATAGTCGAAGCCTTCTTGGTTTTTGTTAAATTCATCTAGTGCTTTTGCCTTATCCCATGGACTCTTGCCGTCTTTTTCGAACTTGTAAGGAGTTTTGTCTAATAATTCATTTGCCTTATCAATATTTAAAACCCAGTTTGTAAGTTTTTCTTGTAAATCTGCTCCTCTTTCCTTATACATCCATTGGCTTTGGCCATACATACCATTTGTTACTACACCATAACCACCTAGGAAGGATTGAACAAATTCGTTCCTGTCCATTAAGCTTGCTATAGCTTGTCTTACTTCCTTGTATTTAGTTGCTCCTCTGTCTGTTAAAAAGATTATATTTCCATAACCATTTCTTTCGTAAGAAGATAAGCCTATTTTTCCAGCCTCTTGTGCTTTTTTGAGTGGGGCAATTTTCCCGCCATCAGTTTCAGCTTCCCAAATGTCGATGTCGCCATTTTCTAGTAGGTCTGGACCTATATTTCTATTTACCAATTGAACTATGATGTGAGGTATGGTAGCTTTTTGGCCTTTGAAATTACCCTTATAATTTTCATTAAGGTCAAGTTTAACCATGTTATTTTCAAATTTATTGAACTTGTAAGGACCGCAAGTTACAGCAGGATTGAACCTGTAATCGCTAGTTTCTTTTATCATGGCTTCTTCAATTAGAAGTCTTGTTGGGTCAACATCTCCGCTTTTGCGAGTTTCGAGGTCTTTTTCTTTTTGATCTAATTCTTCTTTAGCTTTTTTGTAATCTTCGCTTTCCTTATCCTCTCCTTCATTGTATTTGTCAAAGTTTTCTTTTAGGAGGGCAATTTGATTATCTATAGATTTTTTGTAATTTTCCTTGTCTTTGTCAGTCACTTGGTAACCTTCTTTAACAACAAGTTTCTTGCCATCTTTTGATACAGCCAAGTTTTGACCGATATAGTGAAGAGGTGTTGGGCCTGCATTCGATAAGGCTTGGGCTTCAAAATATGGTAATTGTGAAGCATCAACTGTGATAGAGAAAGTATAATCATCAATCTTTTCTAGACCTTCAAATGAGTCTGTATCACCCTTTTTGAAAGCCTCGAATCCTTTAAGAGAATCACCACCAACATTTAAAGAGCCTGTAAGAGTGTTAAAGTCCTTATCAGATTCTAGTAGGATTCCAAAAAGATAATCATCAGCTGTAATAGGCTCGCCATCTGACCATTTCAAATCTTTTTTGATTGTGTATTTAGTAGTCATAGACCCATCTTCATTCTTGATAAGCTCAGGTTCTTTCTCTAGGGCTGCGGTATTTGTTTGGAACTGGCCATATTCATCTATAACATAGCAATTATAGCCATTGTTTCCTTCAATACCCATAAACTTTCTAACATTTACATCATTTGCGTCATTATTGAAACCTTGGATGAAGTCTCCATTAATGGTGCCAACACCCAAAACTATAGTATCATCAGCTGTCTGCTTCTCAAAATCATCAAGATTTTCTTCTTGACCATCTTGTAAAGCTTGTGCACCCTTGTTTTCCTCTTGTCCACTTGCTTGCTTTCCCACATCGTTTGTTGAATTTGAATTGGATCCACAAGCCGAAAGACTTAGGACTAAAGTCAAAGCCAATAGGGATGAATAAAGTTTTATGTTTTTCATACTAAGCTTCCTTTTTTCTATGTATATTTTTTAAATATTTAAAACTCTACTCTCATTATTCATTCGGGTCAAAGATTTGTGTATATATATTAATTTCCTTTTTTTTATTTAGTAGATTTCCGGGTGTGGCAATATCAGGATAAAGGGCTTCGCACTTTCGGTTTTTTCTTTTCCGAAAGCGTTTATATTCATCTTTTATTCGTATTCTTATCTTGGTATTTATAATATGTTTATATATAAATATATTTATGTAGATTTTTTAATTTTTAAGTAAAAGTTAATCTTGATTAATTTACTAGGTATTGTATAATGCCTATATAATAAAATTGACGTTAAAAAGAAGAGAACACAAAAACTATTATTACAGAGAGGTTTGTTTGCTGAGATTGACCATAAAAAGCTTGTGTTTATGCATCTTTGAGTCGGGTAGGCGAAAATAGTAGCTTATCCCAGGTTCGCCTGTTATAGCGAGCGGAGTTATTTGACTCCCATGAGCTTTTCTATTTATTTATAGAAAAGGAAGAAAGGTGGAAACACGATTGCACTCGTCCTTTATTTGGGGACGGGATTTTTTTTATTCAATTTATGTTGGAATGTTGCAATAAACCTCCATTAAGAGGTGAATTTATAGAAAGGTGATATATGAAATATCTAGCATTAGTAGTAGCCTTGGCCTTGTTTTTTGGCCTAAGCCTACTTAAAAAACGTGGATCAAAATTTTCCACAAGAGTAATTTTAGGATCAATCCTAGGACTTGGAGTAGGATTTATCTTTAAGGGAGAGACAGAACTAGTTGGAATCTTTGGAGAAATCTATGCCAATCTCCTCTTTGCTCTTGTAATTCCATTACTTTTGACATCTGTTATAAAGGTAGTGGTATCAAGCGAAAACCTAGCCAAGCTTAAGAGCTTGGGTCTTAAAACAGTTGGAATTTTAAGTCTTCATAATGTCTTAGGCTCTCTAATTGGTCTAATTTTAGCTCTTAGTTTTTCAATCGGAAGTGGGGCAAATATTCCTTTGCCAGAAGCGGCAGAAGCCAAGGAAGTACCAAGCTTTGCAGAAGCAGTAGTAGGTTTTTTCCCAAAAAACATCATAGATGATGCGGGAAATGGTAGGGTTATACCAATAATTGTCTTTGCAGTCCTTATTGGTCTTGCAGTTTTACAATTAATAGAACGTGGTAAGGAAGAAGAAACTAAGCCATTTGTAGCCTTTATCGATTCGTTTTCTGAGGTAATTAATAGGCTAATCGGTTTTGTCACAGACTTTACCCCATATGCAGTCCTTTCCCTAATAGCAAGGGCTGTGGCAAGGATAGACTACACAGCTATTAAGCCTTTGGTCTTTATCCTGCTTCTAACTTATCTGGCAAGTGCGATCCATTCCTTTGTGACAACTGGAGCCCTTTTAAGCATCTTTGCTAAGGTAAACCCAGTCCACTTTTTCAAAAAGCACTTCCCAGTCCAAACCATAGCCTTCACCACCCAGTCATCAGTAGGAACAATTCCTGCCAATGTCGCAAACCTTGAAGAAGAACAAGGTGTGGCAGAAGAAATAGCATCCTTTGTAGCCCCAATAGGAGCAACCATGGGCATGCCAGGATGTGCAGGCTTTTGGCCGGTAATGACAGCAGTTCTTACAGCTAATGTCCTAGGCCTTAATTGGGGAATATCAAATTACGCAAGCCTTGTAATAGTAGCCCTTCTTGTATCCCTAGGCACAGTAGGAGTTCCAGGCACAGCCACAATCTCCACAACAGCAGTCTTTGCAGCTATGGGCCTACCAATAGAAATGGTAGTAATTCTTTCCCCAATCTCATCTTTAGCAGACATGGGTAGAACTGCTACAAATGTAACAGCAGCAGCCTCCTCAGCAGTGATTGTTGCAGCAAGTGAAGGCAAGCTTGATAGGGAAAAATATAATAAATAAGAAAAAGCTATTGCGGGAATTTTAAATCCTGCAATAGCTTTTTTAAAAATTCTTAAACAATTATTAATTGAACGGCGTGTTTTTCAAGCATTTCAATAGTTTTTCTTTCAATATTATCATCAGTAATTACTATATCAATCTTATCTATATCTCCTATTTTAAAGTTGGCTGCCTTGTAAAACTTTGAAGAGTCACATACAAGGATGTTTTTGCTAGTAGATTCATTAATCATGTACTGATTAATCTCAACCTCATCCATAAGAGAAGTTGTAAGTTTTCCGTCAGGTGTAACACCCGAAATACCTATAATTGTAATGTCAGATGCCAGATTTTTAAGATTATTAATTGTAAAAGGACCAGTGAGGGCATTTTTAGGATAAGAAATCTTACCTCCAGTAAGGGTCACGGTTACGTGAGGGTCAAGGTCTAGATTAAGGGCCTTGCCATTGTTAGTAATAACATTTATTCTCTTGTTTTTTAGATATTTTAAAACAAGGAGAGCGGTAGATGAAGAATTTATAAAAATATCATCGTACTCCTTAATAAATTCGGCACATTTCTGGGCTATTCTTTCCTTTTTTTCCTCTACAATAAGGTCTTGGGGATCTTCTTCAGTGTTAACCTTAGCTCCACCATAAAACCTGTCGATTCTTCCTATAGATTGAAGGAAGTTTAAGTCTCTTCTAATAGTAATCTCAGATACATCGAACTCATCTACTAGTTCTTGGGTAGTTACTTCTTCTTTATTTTTAATATAAGCTAGGATATTATCCCTGCGCCTATCCACAATTGATTTTTTAATTTTCATAAATACCTCTTTTATTTATCTACCTATATGATATTGCTTTTCATTTAAAAAATCAAAAAAATCATATAATTATGTCTAAAAAAGTAAAAAATAACATATAATGACTGGGAACGGTCGGATAATATTGAATATTTTGACCGTTATTTTTTATGTATATTTGGAAATTAGGACTAATCAATCAAATTTTTCTAAAAACAATCAAATGATTCATAAAATATGACGGAAAAAGTCAAATTAATGCTTGACCAATCATATAGGATGTTATATTATATTATCAGATAGAAAGTTATTATATATTTTAATGAGGAGGCAACATGAGTCAAATTGATGAAATCACCAGAGAAAAGTGGATTTTGGGTGCTTTTCCTGAGTGGGGAACATGGTTAAATGAAGAAATTGATGAAGAAATAGTAGAAAAGGGAACTTTTGCTATGTGGTGGATAGGTTGTACAGGTATTTGGTTTAAGACTGAAAATAACACCAATATAGCAATAGACCTATGGTTTGGAAATGGTAAAAGAACTAAAAAAGTAAAGGAAATGGCTCCTTATCACCAAATGAGAAATATGACTGGTGGCAAGGCTTTACAACCAAACCTTAGAGCAAATCCAATAGTTTATGATCCATTCGCAGTTACAAAGGTAGATGCAGTTTTATCTACACACTATCACAACGATCATATCGATCCATTCTTCGCTGCAGCTGTACTTAAAAACTGTGCTGATGATGTTCCTTTCATAGGTCCAAAAGAATCAGTTAAGAAATGGTTATCATATGGAGTACCAGAAGAAAGATGTATAACTGTTAAACCTGGTGATGAAATAAAGATTAAGGATACAACAATAATTGCCCTTGATTCTTTTGATAGGACTTGCCTAGTAACTACAGAAGTTGGCGAGGATATAGAAGGTGTTTGCCCAACAAATATGGATGAAAAGGCAGTAAACTATTTAATTCAAATGCCTGCAGGAACAGTATATCACACAGGTGATTCACACTTTTCAATCGGATATGCAGAAGTTGGTAAGAAATATGATATAGACATAGCCTTTGGTTCTTATGGTGATAACCCTGTAGGCAACCAAGATAAAATGACCTCTATTGATATCTTAAGAATGGCTGAATCAGTAGGATGTGAAGTAGTTATTCCAATCCATCACGATGTTTGGACAAACTTCAAGGCAGATCCTAAAGAAATCAAATACCTATGGAACTACAGAAAAGACAGATCAAAATATAAATTTAAACCATATATTTGGGATGTCGGTGGCAAATATGTATGGCCAACAATGAAGGATGAGCTTGAATATAGGTATAGACCAGGATTTGAAGATGCATTCGAAAATCCAAGAAACGTACCATTTAAGTCGATACTATAAGAGAAAAATCAAAGTAGGTTGAGATTAAAGGTTATCCTTTAATCTTGGCTACAAATAAAAGAGGAAATTATGTTTAATGAAATAATTGAAAAAGGTTTATATGATTTTTGTGATGAGTTTGATTCTTGGGAAGATGCTATCAGAAAGTCATGTGAGAAGTTGATTGAGAAAAATATTGTTGATGAGAGATACCCACAACAGGTAATAGATACCGTTGAGAAATACGGACCTTACATAGTTTTAGTTCCAGGAGTGGCTATGCCACATTGTCAGGAATGTGCAGAAGGTGTAAACGATACCGCTATAGCTTTTATGAAGGTTAAAAAAGCTGTAGTTTTTGATGAGGATGATAGGGATAAGGATGCAAAGTTGTTTTTTACAGTTGCAAGCGTTGACCCAGAAAAACACCTTGAAAACATAGGCAAGTTGTCAGAAATCTTGTGTGATGAAGATGTTATCGCTGACTTAGAAAAAGTAGAGAACCTTGAAGACCTTAAAAAGGTTCAAGAAAAATTTAATATCTAGGGGGAGTTATGAATATAGTTTTAGATATTTTAATGGGTTTTGTAAAAAACGTTCTCACTAAACCAGCGTTTTTTATAGGTTTTTTAGTATTAATTGGATATCTTTTAGATGGTAGAAAATGGTACGATTCCTTGGCTGGCTTTATCAAGGCAACTGTTGGATATATGATCTTATCTGTTGGTTCTGGTGGCCTTGTTAAGACCTTTAGGCCAATACTTACTGGCCTTAAGGATAGGTTCCAGATATCAGCTACAGTTATTGACCCATATTTTGGTCAAAATGCAGTTACTGAAGGTATGGAACATTTAGGAAGGTCTTTCTCCCAGGTAATGCTTCTGTTACTTATAGCCTTTATTGTAAATATAGTACTAGTTAGGGCAAAAAACATCACAAAGATGAGAGCAGTCTTTACAACAGGTCACGTTCAAATGCAACAAGCTGCTACAGCTTTTTGGTTAGTTATATTTTGTTTCCCAAAACTTGGTCAAACTCCAATTTTGATTATAATGGCTGTTTTACTAGGTCTATATTGGGCAGTTGGTTCTAACCTAACTGTTGAAGATACCCAACAACTAACAGATGGGGCAGGATTTTGTATAGCCCACCAACAAATGTTTGGTATAAGATTTGCTTGCTGGTTATCTGATAAATTGTTCAAAAATCACAAAGAAAATAGTAAGAGCATTGATGATATTGAATTACCAGGCTTCTTATCAATCTTTAATGAAAATATGGTTGCAACAGCCATCCTTATGACAGGATTTTTTGGAATAATCCAATTAGTTTTAGGCAAAGATTATCTAGTAGCTCAAGAAGCGTTGAAATTAGAAGATAACTTCTTCTTCTATATACTAGAATCATCATTCTCATTTGCTGTAAACCTTGCTATCTTACAACTTGGAGTTAGGACCTTCGTTGGTGAATTAACAGGATCTTTTGATGGTATCCAAAATAAATTACTACCAGGAGCTCTTCCAGGAATCGACTGTGCAGCAATATTTGGTTTTGGTTCAGCAAATGCTGTAACAATTGGCTTTATGTTTGGTGCCCTAGGACAATTTTTAGCTATAGCTATACTTTTCCTAATGAAATCACCTACCCTAATAATAGCTGGTTTCGTTCCACTATTTTTCGACAATGCGGTACTTGGAGTTTATTCAGACAACAGAGGTGGCTATAAGGCAGCCTTCTTGATTCCATTTATATCAGGTCTAGTTCAGGTATTTGGTTCAGCTTTCATAGCTTCTTATACAGGACTTGCCCAATACGGTGGATATCTAGGAATGGTAGACTGGGCTACAGTATGGCCAGCTGCTACAGTAATCATGAATAATCTTGGTTACATCGGTGTGGCAATAGTTGCAATAGTATTTATTGCTATACCACAAATTCAATACAGAAAGAACAAAAAAGGTTACTTCCTAATCGCAGAAGATTACGAAGCTTATAAAGAAACAATAAATAAATAATATAAAGGAGACAAATATGAAAATTATAGTTGCGTGTGCTAATGGTGCTGGAACATCTTTAATGATGATGAATAAGATTAAGCAAGCTTTTAAAGAATTAGAATATAAGGGCAAATTGGATATTTCTCACTGCTCCTTATCAGAAGGTAAGTCTACAGGTAGGACTGCAGATGTAATATTCTGTGCTATCAACTTTATGTCTACCTTTGATGATCTAAAGGCAAAGGGCGTACAAATAGTAGGCATGAAAAATATTCTTTCAAAAGATGAAGCCAAAGAAAGAATTTTAGAAAATAATTTATTAGAAAAATAAGAAAAAGAATAAGAAGAAAAGTTAGTAGGAAAATATGTTAGAGGAATTAAAAGAAAGAGTATATAGAGCAAACTTACTTTTGCCTAAGTATGACTTAGTAAAGTTTACCTGGGGCAATGTATCAGAAATTACAGAAGATAGGAAATATATAGTTATAAAGCCATCTGGAGTTGAATATTCTTCTATGAAAGCTAGCGATATGGTAGTTGTAGATATGGAAGGAAATGTCGTTGAGGGAGATTTAAATCCCTCAAGCGACACCCCAACCCATATAGAGCTTTATAAGAATTTCCCAGAAATATCAGGCATAACCCATACCCACTCAAGATGGGCAACCATAATGGCCCAGGCTAAGCTTGATATTAAGGCATTCGGCACAACTCAAGCTGATTATTTCTATGGATCAATTCCTGCAACAAGGGATATGACAAAAGAAGAGATAGCAAGCGAATATGAGAAAAATACTGGCCTTGTAATAGTAGAAACATTCAGGCAAAGAAATATAAAGGCTGACCAAATACCAGCAGTTTTAGTAGCAAATCACGGACCATTCACCTTTGGAAAGGATGCGGAAGACTCAGTATTTCATTCAGTAGTTCTAGAAGAAGTGGCCTTTATGAATTGGCACTTAGAAGCTCTTAAAAGACATGAAGCAATGAGCCAAGACCTCTTAGATAAGCATTATCTAAGAAAACACGGAGAAAATGCATATTATGGACAAAATTAACCTAGGAATCTATGAAAAGGCCCTACCAAATGAATTAAATATCCATCAGAAACTAAAATTAGCCAAGGAAATCGGCTTTGATCAAGTTGAAATAAGCGTAGATGAGACCGATGAAAAGCTAAATAGGATATATAATGGCTTTGCCTATGACCTAGCCAAGGCTCAAAGAGATGAGGGAGTTAGAATTAGGACAATGTGCCTATCAGGCCATAGAAAGTATCCATTCGGTTCCCTAGATACTTTTAAGAGAAATAAAAGTTTATCAATGATGGAAAAAGCCATCGAATTTGCCGATATAAACGGAATCAGAATCATCCAATTAGCTGGTTATGACGTTTATTATGAAGAGTCTTGCCCTGATACAGTCAAATATTTTACTGAAAATCTAGCTAAGGCAGTGGAAATGGCAAGCAAATACGGTGTGATTTTAGCCTTTGAAACCATGGAAACAGAATTTATGGATACAGTCGAAAAGGCCATGAAATATGTAAAACTTATCGATAGTCCATATCTAGGAATTTATCCAGACATAGGCAATTTAAAAAATGCAGCCGTAAAATATGGGACAGATGTAGTAGAAGATTTAAAACTAGGCAGGGGTCATATATTTGCAGCCCACCTAAAGGAAACAAATCCTGGCATCTATAGGGACATGACCTTTGGTTCTGGTGGTCATACTGAGTATGAAAGATGCATCAGCGAGCTAAAAGACCAAGGTGTAAATCTCTATACTGGAGAATTCTGGAACCACGGTGAAGAAAATTACAAAGAAATCATAAGAGACGCTTACAAATTTTTGACAGATAAATTGAAATAAAGGAAAGAATAATGACAAAACCAAAATTACAAATAGCTTTAGATAGCCAAAATTTAGCGGAAGCTTTAGAAACTGTTAGAGAAGTAGGAGATGTAGTAGACATCTTAGAAGTAGGAACTGTTTTATGTTTGCAAGATGGCATGGAGCCAGTTAGAGCAATTAGAGCCCTATATCCAGAAAAAGATATCCTAGCTGACACAAAATGTGCAGATGCAGGTGGAACAGTAGCTAAAAACTGCAAGGATGCAGGGGCAAATATAATGACAGTAATCTGCTGTGCAACAATCCCAACTATGCAGGCAGCAAAAAAAGAGCATGATCGTCTTCAAGTAGAGCTTTACGGAGATTGGACCTTTGACCAAGCAAAACAATGGATGGAAATAGGAATAGACGAAGTAGTTTACCACCAATCTAGAGATGCCCTCTTAAGTGGTGAAACTTGGGGAGAAAAAGACCTTAACAAAATCAGAAAACTTATAGACATGGGCTTTAAAGTTTATGCTACAGGTGGCCTTGATGTAAATACCCTAGAGTTATTTAAGGGAGTAGATGTATATGCATTTATAGCCGGCAGAGGAATAGCAAAGGCAGAAAATCCAAGACAAGCAGCTATCGATTTTAAAGAAAAGATAAACGAAATATTCTAAACTTTAGCAGTGGATTTAAAATCGGGGCAATTATTTCCTAGATAAAATTCACTGCTATTTTAAAAAGCATAGAAAAGAAGGAGTAAAAATGAAATTTTTCTTAGACACAGCAAATGTAGATCAAATAAAAAGAATAAACGACCTAGGCCTATGTGATGGGGTAACAACCAATCCATCCCTAATCAACAAAGAAGGCAGAGACTTCAAAGAAGTAGTAACAGAAATAGCTTCCTTCGTAGACGGACCAATCTCAGCAGAAGTAACAAGCTATGATTACGAAAATATGGTCAAAGAAGCAAGAGATATAGCTACTTGGGCAGACAATATAGTAGTAAAAATCCCAATGACAGAAGATGGCCTAAAGGCAGTAAATACCCTATCAAAAGAAGGGATCAAAACCAACTGCACTCTAATATTTTCAGTAAGCCAAGGCCTAATGGCAGCAAAAGCAGGTGCAACCTACATATCACCATTTGTCGGAAGAATCGATGATATGGGAGAAGATGGAATAAGGCTAATAGCAGAACTTAGAGAAGTTCTAGACATCTATGGCCTAGAAAGTGAGATAATAGCAGCATCAATAAGAACCAACAAACACCTAGAAGGCTCAGCCCTAGCAGGTGCTCACATAGCAACAATCCCAGGCTCAATCTTTGAAAAACTATGGTCTCACCCACTCACAGATGCAGGCATAGCAAGCTTCAAAAAAGATTGGGAAGCATTTGAAAATAGAGGAAAATAGGTAAGAAAATGACAGCAAATAAAGACATAAAAGCCATAGCAGCCATAAGAAGCCTATCCCTAGCTCAGATAGAAAAGGCAAACAGTGGCCACCCAGGCATCTGCATGGGAGCAGCCCCAATGATTTATTCTTTATGGAATAAATATCTGAATGTAAATCCAAAAAATCCATCATACTTCAATAGAGATAGGTTTGTCCTTTCAGCAGGCCACGGCTCAGCCCTACTTTACTCAATGATCCACCTAGCAGGCTACAATCTTCCAATAGAAGATTTAAAAAACTTTAGGCAAATAGGGTCAAAGGCCCCAGGCCATCCAGAAAGACTAGACACAGAAGGAGTAGAAGTAACAACAGGCCCACTTGGTCAAGGTATAGCAAATGCTGTAGGTATGGCCCTAGCAGAAAAACACATGGCAGCAGTCTATAACAAAGAAGATTATCCAGTAATAGACCACAAAACCTACTGCTTATGTGGGGACGGAGACCTAATGGAAGGCGTATCCTACGAGGCGATGAGCCTGGCAGGTCACTTAAAATTGTCAAAATTAGTAGTACTCTATGACTCAAATGACATCTGCCTAGATGGAAAACTAAATACATCCTTCTCAGAAAATGTAGAAGCAAGAGTCAAGGCCCAAGGCTGGAACTATATAAAAGTAGAAGATGGCGAAGATTTAGAAGCAATAGGCAAGGCCATAGAAAAAGCCAACAGCCAAGATGAAAAACCAAGCCTAATAGAAATAAAAACAATCATAGGATATGGTTCAGCAAAGCAAGGCACAAACAAGGTCCACGGGGCACCACTAGGTGGCGACGACTTTGCCAAGGCCAAAGAATTTTATAAATGGGAAAACAAGGACTTTGAAATCCCAGAAGAAATTTATGAGACCTTCAAAGAAGACCTAGGCAAGAGAGGCCAAGAAGCAAATAAGGACTGGGATGATTTAATGGAAGCCTATAAAAAAGCCTATCCAGAAGCTTATCAATCTCTAATAAATGGTATAGAAAGAAAATTAGACGATAATTTCTTTGACAAGATAAGAAAATACTCAGCAGAAGATAAGGCCCTAGCATCAAGAGCATCAGGTGGAGAAATCCTCCAAGACCTAGCCAAAAATAACCAAAATATCTGGGGAGGATCAGCAGACCTCTTTTCATCAAATAAGACAGATATAGTAGGCTCACCATCCTTTAAGGATGACCCAGCAGGAAGAAATGTTTGGTATGGAGTAAGAGAATTTGCCATGGCAGCTATAGGCAACGGAATCATGGCCCATGGGGGAAGCTTCCACCATGTATCAACTTTCTTCGTATTTGTAGACTATGTAAAGGCAGCACTAAGGCTATCAGCCCTATCCAAACTACCTCTAACCTACGTCTTCACCCACGACTCAGTAGCAGTAGGCGAAGATGGACCAACTCATGAACCAATAGAACAACTGGCCATGATAAGGGCAATACCAAATGTAATCGATCTAAGACCAGCAGATGCCAACGAAGTAAGACTAGCTTGGAAAATAGCCCTAGAAAGTAAGGAAAGCCCAACAGTCATTGCCCTATCAAGGCAAAATCTAGAAAATCTAAAGTCGACAGAAAATTTAGAATCAATAGATAAGGGAGCCTACATCATAAAAGAAGCAAGCAAGGAAATACCAGATGGAATCTTTATAGGAACAGGTTCAGAAGTAGCCCTAGCCATCAAGGCTGCAGAGGTTCTCGAAAAAGAAGGTCAAGCCATAAGGGTAATATCAATGCCATCAATGACCCTCTTTAGAAAACAAGATGCAGCTTACAAAGAAGCCCTTCTTCCAAAAGAAGTGAAAAATAGGGTATCTATTGAAATGGCTTCATCCTTTGGTTGGGCAGAATGGATCGGAGATAAGGGACTAAATATTGCCATAGATGACTTTGGAATCTCAGGCCCTGGTGACTTAGTAGCAGAAAAACTAGGATTTAGCGTAGAAAATATTGTCGAAAAATATAAGGAAAAATATTTATAGGTAAATCACTCCTTTCAAAATGACCTCAACCCCAAAATCCGCAAGGCGGATGGAGGGGTTTTTCCTTTATAATGAAAAAATCTCATCCTAGCATATAATTATATAAATGAAAGAGAGGATTTATGAATAAAAGTGCAATTTTACATTTAAGTGAAAGCTTTATGGCCTATGCCATAGGTGAAGACGAACTAAATATAAGGTTGAGGGCTGGTAGGGAAGATGAAGTCGATGTAAGCCTGCTTTACACATACAAATTTGACTACCCGCACAGCTGGCAGGAAGCTAATATGGAGAGGACCTTTGTCGATGAGCTTTTTGCTTACTATGAGATAAATATAAAAATAAAAGATAAGAGATTTGCCTATATTTTCAAAATAGAAGAAGCTAATAAGACTTATTACCTAAGTGAATATGGACTCGAAGAGACTTATGATCTTGATAATTTTTACTTCACATCATTTCACATGCCATATATCAACGAGGCAGATATTTTTAAGCCAGTCGAATGGATGAGGGATGCTGTATTTTATCAGATTTTTGTCGAGAGATTTAATAGGGGGAATTTTGACAAAGATGATACCTATATCAATCAAAAATGGCTAGACTTGCCATCTCCAAAGTCTTTTGCAGGTGGCGACCTTAGGGGAATTACTGAAAAACTAGACTATATTAAAGAATTGGGTATCAACTGCCTTTATCTGACTCCGATTTTTAAGTCACCGAACAACCACAAGTACGATATAATTGATTATTTTGAAATTGATCCGCATTTTGGTGATAAAAAAGACTTTAAAAAGCTTGTCAATAAGGCCCATGACTTGGGTATAAGGATTGTCCTAGATGCAGTTTTTAACCACATGTCCCACCTAAATCCTATCTTTGAAGATGTGAGGGAAAAGGGAGAAAAATCTAAATATTACGATTGGTTTTATATTGATGGAGATAAGGCTGATATAGAAAAGATAAATTACCAGACCTTTGCCCATGTTTATAATATGCCCAAGCTTAGGACTTCAAATAAGGAGGTCCAAGATTATTTAATAAAGGTAGGCAAGTATTGGATTGAGGAGTTTGACATAGATGGCTGGAGACTTGATGTGTCAGATGAGGTTAGTCATGATTTTTGGAAGAGATTTCGTAAGGAAATCAAAAGTGCCAAGGCTGACGCTGTAATAATTGGTGAAAATTGGCACAACGCTGAGACTTTCCTAAGAGGTGATGAATTTGATTCTATAATGAATTATGCCTTTAGTAAAATAAGCCTTGATTATTTTACTAAAAAGATTGATGCAAAGAAAGCAAGTGATTGTTTTAATATGGTTCAGATGAGAAATAGAAATCAGGCAAACATGATGATGCTAAATCTACTTGATACCCATGATACACCTAGATTTATTACAGAAATAAATGGGTCTAGGGATAAACATTTGGCAGCGATAGCTTTAAGCGTTGTGTATATGGGAGCTAACTTAGTCTATTATGGAACAGAAATTGGCCTAGAAGGCAAGGGAGACCCAGATTGCAGGAGATCTTTCCCTTGGATTAGTCTAGAAAAAAACATATCCTATCTGGAAAAAATCAAGGAAATCCTAAATATAAAGGGCCACAGGGCCATAAGAGATGGTAAGATTAAAATTTCAAGCAAGGATGATATTTTATTAGTAGAAAGATTTGATAGTGAAAATAAGCTAAGCCTTGCTATAAATTTAGGCGATGATCTAGATTTTGACCTAGGCGATTCAAATATTCTAGCAGCTAATAAGTATGAGGATAAAAAGTTAGGAGAAAATTCCTTTGTAATTTGGGACTAAGGTAAAATTATTTTATTTTTTAAAAGATAGGCTTAGGCTTGTCTTTTTTCTTTGCCTAGAAAAGGTAAGATTAATAATTAATAAGATAAAAAATAAGGAGTATTTATGGAAAATGATCTAAGCCCTGATAAAATTTTACCAAGGGCGATTGATACTTATTGGAAAAAATCTCAAATGCCGATCAAGAAAACAATGATTTTATCCTTTTTTGCAGGCATCTTTATAAGCCTAGCGGCAGTGGCTTCTAGCCTTGCCTCAGCCCACTTGCTTGCAAGTTCTGAGACCTTGCCTATGGGTAAATTTATCCAAGGCCTTGTCTTTACACCAGGTCTAATCTTTGTCATGGTCGCAGGCGGTGAGCTTTTTACTGGCAATTGCCTGATGGTCTTTGCTCTCTTGGACAAAAAAACCACCCTTAAGACCATGCTAAAATCATGGCTTTTAGTTTATTTGGGAAATTTTGTAGGAGCCCTTTTTATAGTGATTCTGCTCGCCCAATCTGGTCAATGGCTACTGGGAGATGGCCTTGTTGGAGCAAGGACAATTTTAATAGCCCAGGCAAAAATAGACTTATCCTTTAGCCAGGCCCTTATCCTGGGGATTTTGGCCAATTTTTTGGTGTGCTTGGGTGTTTGGATGGGACTTGGTGCCAAGTCTTATGGGTCAAAGCTAATAGCTGGATTTTTCCCAGTGCTAATATTTGTTCTTTCAGGTTTTCAACATAGCATTGCCAATATGTATTATATACCAGCAGGAATTATGGCTAAAAATATAGAAAGTCTTGCGGCAAAATCTGGCCTAGGTCAAGAGGCTCTAGCTAGTCTTAATTTATCTAACATGATTTTTAAAAACCTCCTGCCAGTTACAATTGGAAATATTATAGGTGGGGCCATCCTTGTTGGATTTTTGTACTTTTTAGCCTATAGGAAAGAGGCTTGATATGGAAAAAGATATAAGATCAACTAGGAGATTCTACCACACAATAGCAGAACCAGGATTTTTGGAATTTAGGACCACAATTAACATCATAAAAAACCTAAAAGAAATCGGGGTCGATGAGATAAGATTTGGAAAAGAAATCCACAGCCCTGCCTACATGTACGGCAGGCCTAGCCCTAAACAAACAAAAGCCTACGCAGCCACAATAGTTGAAGAAGTAGATTTCGATATAAGAGAAATCCTAGAAGGTTACACAGGGGCAGTGGCAAAAATTTATACAAATAAGCCGGGTCCAAATATTGGCTTTCGTTTCGACATAGATGCCCTAACAATCAGAGAATCAAAGGAAGAGGCCCACAGGCCAGCAAAAGAAGGCTTTAGGTCAAAGAATGATAAGACCTGCCATGCCTGCGGTCACGATGGCCACCTGTCAATTGGCCTATTTTTAGCCAAGTGGCTTGTAGAAAACAAGGAAGACCTAAAGGGAACTTACACCCTAATTTTCCAACCAGCCGAAGAAGGCCTAAGGGGAGCAAGGTCTATGACAGAGGCAGGAGTAGCTGACAACCTAGATTATCTATTTGCAGGCCATTTGGGAATGGGAGTAGAAGATGGGAAAATCTGCGTTGGGACAGGAGGCTTTTTATCATCTATCAAACTAGATATAATATTTAAGGGCCATGCCTCTCACGCAGGTGCCCTCCCAGAAGAAGGAAAAAATGCCAACCTAGCCGCAGCAACAGCCACCCTAAATCTCCACACCCTAACCCAATTTTCAACCGGCATGGCCAGGATAAATGTAGGAGTAATAAGGGGAGGTTCAACCAGAAATTCAGTATCAGATAGGGCAGTCCTAGAAATGGAAACCAGGGGAGAGACAGAAGCCATCAACCAGACTCTGGTAAAAAGAACCTACGACATAGTAGAAGGAGCGGCCAAAGCCTTCGATCTAGCCTATGAAATAAAAACAGTAGGATCGGCCCCAGCTCTTTTAAAGATAGAAAGTGAATTTTATAAAGAAATAAACGATATGCTAGGAAAACGAGGCTACAAGACCTTCCTAAATGGCAAATTTAAAGCCTCAGAAGATGTAGTCTACTTCATAAACAAAGTAGAAGAAAATGGAGGCAAGGCAGTCCACTTCATATTCGGAAGCAAACTAGCAGCAGGCCACCATAAGGATAGTTTTGATTTTAATGAGGATACTCTGGATGAGGCCTTGGGAGTTTTTAAAGAAGTTATAAGATATTTAAACTGAGATTTATCCAAGATAAAGGGATTTTAGGGGGGGCCCTAAGACCCTTTTTTTATTATCCAAGATAATATTATTATTTACTTTAATTCTTCGTAATGTAATCTCATAATTAATTATATTTATATACTATTGAATCTTCGTAGTAAGGGGAGGCCCAAGGACCCTTTCGCATGGGTCCTCATCGGCCTCCCCTTAAACCCCTCCCCGTTACACCCCACAAGCGACTCCTTAGCGGAGTGCGGATAGTGAAGCTTGCCTTCGGCAAGCCACTCTTTTTAGACAGAACTCTTCGTAATACCTATTCTAATTCTAACTGATTTTGACATTCCGATGCCTAAAAATCTCAATCTAGTCCACATTTATGTTTTGTATATACTCTACATCTCAGTAGTTACAGAATTTTAATTTTAACTCGTGCGTCAGGAGATTTTCTTAACGGCATCTCCATTTACAAAATCTCCCGGCCTTGGGAGATTTGTTCTGTATTCTGAGAGGATATTAACGTCATAGTAGTTATTAGGCTCGTTTGCTTTCGCAAACATTGCGATAAATGGGTCTAAAATACTAATCTATTGGGAGATTTAAAATAAAAAGTCACCGTAAAGAAAATCACACTGACAGCCATACTTAAATAATAATTTTGTTAATACTAAGATGACAAGTAATTACAAAAATACAATTTGGACTAGATTGTGATTTTTAGGGGACTTTTTATTTTAAATCAGTATGAATAAAGCTAGATGAATACGAAGTAATCCACCATAATAAAGAAGATTTTTGAAAAAAATCTTCCTGTTTCGCACTCCGCTAAGGAGCCGCTTGGAGGGTGTAGCGAAGAGGGGGGGTAAGGGGGAGAGCGGTGAGGGAACATGCGGAACGTTCCCTTGGCTCTCCCCCTTTGGCGAAGTCATCAGCTTGATGACAATCATTTATTATGTGATAAAATAACGAAGAAAAACACTAAATAATAATAATTCATTAAAAAATGAGCAAAAAAGGGGATTTTAAAAGGGGCTATAAGCCCCTTTTCCTATAAATCTTTCGGTTCTTTTATTATAAATGACCCAATGATGAAGGTTGCTGATAAGATTGCTGTTGCCATTAGGGCAGTTTTTTCTCCTGCTGAATGCTGAATCATTACTATTATCTGGTAAGCTATGGTTTCTAGTATGTAAACTAAGGACCAATATACGCTCATGATTTGGGTTAGTTTTTCTGAATACATGCCCGGAATCTCTTGTGGGATTAGGACGAAGTTTGTTAGTGGTACATACATTATTGTTCCTAAAGCAAGGGCTAGGATTGTTGAAAGTGTCGCATTTGTTGAATTTATTAGGGCTATGGCTATGATTGTTGTTAGGATTCCTGATACTTTTAGGGTTGGGACTCTTTTTGTTAATTTTTTTGCTACTATTATTGATAAAAGAGTACCGATTAGGGCTCCTGTTGTAAATAGGGTTGATATTTTGCTTGCTGGTATTGGTGAAAAGTTGGTGTTTGGGAAAATATTTAGCATGACCATATATAGGGTCAAGTGGCCAAAATACATGGTTGGCATGATTATGGCTATTTTTTCCTTAAAGGCATCTTTTAGGTTAAAGTCTAGGCCATCACTTGTTTTTGTTGATGAAATTTCAAAATTTTCACCAAAGATTAGCCAGAGGGCGAAGATTATAAAAGATACGATAGCAAAGGCTACTAAAGCCCACCTACCAAGTCCTAATAATTTTATGACTGGTCCTATTAGAAGGAGGGCTAGGATTGATCCAACATTGTAGGATACGTTATTTAGGGCATTTACCACTGGTCTTTGGTCTGGGTGGAAGTAATTTACTACTACTGGTGAGAAGTAGACTACAAAAAGCGCTCCACCAAAGCCCATGATGAACCTTCCTATTAGAAAAACAGGAAAGGACTGGGATAGGGCTGCAAGCATGGCTCCTGCTGGTATTAAGAGGGATGCTAGGCCTATAGATTTTTTGGGAAATAGCTTGGCAAAGATTGTAGCAGCTATCAGGTTGCCCAAGATTTTTGCTAGGGTTACCACATTATTTATAAGGCTAACAGCGTGAGGGCCTTCCACATTAAAGGCATTTAGGATATTGGGTGTAAGTTTTGAACCTGCTATCCAGTTGACTGCAAAAAATGCGTAGGCTAAGAACATAAGTCCTTCAATAATTACTGATTTAATTTTTAAATTTTTTTGCTCATTCATTTTTAACTCCTTATCAAGATAATTATACCCAATTTCAAATGAATTTTATCGGTCTTGCCGTATGATAATTTTATGATGAAAATATATAAAGAATTTAGTGAAGATTTAATAAAATTTATTGACGCATCTCCTCTAAACTATTTCGCAGTTAAAAATGCTAGCGAAATCCTAGAGGGGGCTGGCTTTAAGAGACTTTCTGAAAAAGAAATTTGGGAATTAGGAAGGGGAAAATATTATGTAATTCGTGATGATTCCGCTCTTATAGCCTTTGAAATTGGAAAGGACCCAAGGGAAGGCTTTGAGATAATAGGATCTCACACCGATAGCCCTGGTTTTAAAATCAAGTCTAATCCTGAAATAGGAACAAATGGCTATTTAAAGCTAAATATCGAACCTTATGGTGGCATGATTCATTCAACCTGGCTTGATAGGACCCTATCTCTTGCTGGAAAGGTTGCCTACAAAGATGGTGATGAGATTAAATATTCTCTTGTAAATATTGACAGGGACCTTTTAACAATTCCAAATGCAGCCATCCACATGAATAGGGAAATCAACAAGGGTTATGGTTATAATCCTCAAGATAAGCTTTATCCTCTTGTAAAAACTATAGGGGATGCTCTTGAAGCGGATGGATTTATTCTTAAACTTCTTGCTGAGGAGCTTAAAATAGATGAGGATGCCATCCTTGACTTTGACCTTGGTCTTTATGATAGGCAAGCTGGGGCTATTATTAACGATATGATCCAAGTAGGAAGGATTGACAATCTTGGTTCTGTCCACGCCTCTCTTAGGGCTCTTGTGGATTCTAAAGAAGGGACCAATAAGATGATTATCTTAAATGACAATGAGGAAATCGGATCAAGGACTAGGGGAGGAGCGGCTTCTAATTTCTTAAAGGTTGTGCTTAAGAGAATTGCCCTCAAATCTGGACTTGATGAGGAAGGCTACCAAATTATGGTGGAAAATTCTATGCTTATTTCAGCCGACCAAGCCCACGCCATTCACCCATCTTATCCAGAGTATTCTGACCCAACTAATATTGTAAAGATGAATGAGGGCCTAGTAGTAAAAATTGCTGCAAATGGGGCCTATGCTTCCTTTGTGGAAACTAAGGCAAGGCTATTTGACCTAGCAAATAAATTGGGTCTTAAGCTACAGACCTTTCACAACAGGAATGACAAGACAGGTGGGTCAACCATTGGGCCAATCACAACTACAGTTCTTGGCCTAAAGACCATAGATGTTGGAATACCAATGCTTGCCATGCATTCTATTAGAGAGCTTTGCGGCATGAAGGACCATTACGAGGCATACGAAATTTATAAGGGATTTTTTGAGGAGATTTGAGATGGCAATAGTAGAAGTAGCCCTTGTGCCACTTGGCACCAAGGAAACATCAGTTAGTAAATATGTAGCAGAAGCTGAAAAAATCCTAAAGGATGAGGGTCTAAAATATAAGCTAAATCCTATGGGAACAGTAATTGAGGCAGATTGTGACAAGGCCTTTGCCGCCATTAGAAAGATGCAAGAATCAGTCTTTGCTAAGGGAGCAGATAGGGTTTACACAGTCATAAAAATTGATGATAGACGTGATAAGAAAGCCTCTATGGAGCAAAAAATAAAATCAGTTGAAGATAAGCTGTAAAAAGAGCCTTGCAGATTTGCAAGGCTTTTTTAGACTTTAAATTAGATTTGGCCAATCATCTTTAAAATGATTTGGGCAATAATAGCTGAACCTATGTAGGTACCCAAGATTACAAAGATAGAAAGTAGGATAATTTTTGGTCCGGTTTTCTTTAGATTGTCTAGATTTTCACCAGTGTAGATACCTGCGTAGGCAAGGATTGGTGTACAAAGGGTTGTAAAATCTACATTTCCTGTATGGTAGCTAATAAAGCTTGATAGGGGAAAGGCTGGGATTGTGACGATTGTCGCTAGGGTTACTATATAGGCAACAGCTGGGATTTTGCCAGGCATGATTTCTGCTATTCCTATGCCAGCTACAGAAATAAGGGCTAGGATTAAAACTCCAGGTATACCTTGGAGGGGGCTGATGCCAGGGCCTATCCAGTTGGCTATGACTGATATGGCTGCTGTTATCAGGAGGATATAAACTTTTTCTTTAAATTTCATAGCTATTTTCCTTTCTTTTTGAAGACTTTGTATAATTTTTCTGCAAGCGGTAGGGCTAAGAATACTGACATATAAATTCCATCAAGACCTGATAAGAGGTTAGAGGCAGCTCCGAAGGCTGTAATCTTATCTGCCATGTCTGGAAATAATTCTACCAAGGATCCTACTGAGGCTGTCATCATTGATGCAGATCCTACTCCTGAAGCCATAGCTAGAGATAGGGGATGGAGAGGTGTTGATGTAGCTAGGATTGAGGCAATTATTCCCATAAAAATTGTACCAAATACTGTACCTACTATATAAACTCCGAGTACTCCTTCGCCTTCTGGACTATCAAGGCCGTATTTTTCAGCGATTAGGGCTACGTTTGGCTCCCTGGATATGGAGTGGGCCCCGCCTATAACTTCTCGATTTAGGCCTAAAAGTATACCAAGAGGGACACCAAAAAATACTGTTCCTAAGTTACCAAATTCTTGGAGAATTAGGGCTGGGGATGATTTTATAACTGTATCTATGGTTGGGCCTATGGTTGTGCCGTATTTGGCCATCAAAAGCATGAGGGTTATAGAAATTAATTTGCCAGCCTGGCCCATCTCTTCTTTTTTTGAGATGTTTAAAAATTTTGGTGTAGTTAGGACACCGATAATTAGGGCAAAGAGCATAGGAAGGAGGACTATAGTTCCTATTCCTATATCAAAGCTGTGTTTACCAATTAATTCTGCCACTAGGACTACTCCTAGGGCTATGATGTGCAGTTTAAATTTTTTCATTTTTTTCCTTCTTTCAAATACCTATAAGCAACTTCTGCAAGGATGCCTGTTCCTATATAAAATGTGCTTTCTTCTACGTCGAATTTTGAATTGTGATGTGGATAGATTTTGCCATCTTTATTTTTTTTAAGGTTGTTAAGGGATAGGAAAGTACCTTTGGCTTCCTTTAGGAAAAAGGCAAAGTCTTCGCCACCCATAGATGGATTTGCTATCTCAATAACTTTATCTTTACCAAGTAAATCAGTGGCAATATCTTTAACATATCCTGTAAAGTCATCGTCATTTATAAGGCTTGGGTAAAATCTCTTGTATTCGAGGATTCCCTCGCACCTAAAGGCCTTGGCTATATTTTCGACAATTTCTGCCATTCTTTTTTCTACAAAGTCCCTGGTTTCTTCATTGAGATTTCTAACTGTGCCCTCCTCCCAAACCTCATCTGGTATGATATTTTGGCAGGTACCGCCGTGGATTTGGCAGATAGAAATGAGGGCGGACTGGGTTGGGTCAAGCTCTCTTGAGATAATCTTTTGCAGACCCAAATTAATTTCACTAATGGTTGCAATCGGGTCAATAAAAGAATCCGGTCTTGCCCCGTGGCCACCGTGGCCCTTCACCCTGATGATAAAGGCATCCATAGAGGCCATCATTGGGCCTTTTTTGTAGGCTATAGTGCCTTGGGGTAGATTACCAAAAATTCCGCCTTCATGAAGGCCAATTACCCTGTCTACCTTAGGATTTTCCATACATCCTTCATCAATCATTGGCTTGGCGCCGCCAGGAATTTCTTCACCTGGTTGGAAAAATATCTTGACTAGGCCATCAAGCTTATCTTCATTTTCCTTTAGAAGCCTGGCAGCCCCAAGAGCCATGGCTGTGTGGCCATCGTGACCGCAGGCGTGCATACAGCCTTGGTGGGTCGATTTAAAATCAAGGCCAGTTTCTTCTGTGATTGGTAGGGCGTCCATGTCAGCTCTAATGGCTATACATTTGCCCTTGTAAGTTCCAATTTCAGCCACTAGAGCATTGCCATTTACCAATTTTTTGTATGGGATGCCTAGAGATTTTAGTTCTTCTTCTACGTAGGCCACTGTCTTTGGTAAGTTTAGTTCAAGCTCTGGAATCTTATGGAGATTCCTTCTATCCTTGATGATAGTTTCTTCAATTTCTTTGGCTAGGTCTAAAAAATTCATACAAGCTCCTTATAATTAATTAGTATACACCCTTTTTTATATTAATTCAATAAAGTGATATCTTGTCATTGTGACTTTAAAATTGAAATAACTTAATTAGCGATAAAAATTAGCATTAAAATTATATTTAAGTATACTGTCCATAAGACATTGGAAATTTTTTTTAAAAAACATTGTTAAAAAAATATCCATGTGTTATAATAGTAATAAATAATTTTCCTAAGGAGGAGAAATGAAAAAATCAAAAACACTTATCGCTTTAGTCCTAGCAGGTCTTATGATGACCTCTTGCGGTGGTAGTAAAAACGGCGACGATAAGGAAGAAACAAAGCAAGCAGCCGAAAGACCACTAACAGTAGCTATGGCTACAGAGATAGATTCCCTTGACCCATTTAAGACTACTGCAGGGGACACAAAAACAATGACAGATCAAATCTTTGATGGTTTGGTAGATGTGGATGAAGATGGTAATCTTGCTCCAGATTTGGCAGAGTCTTATGAGATTTCTGAAGATGGACTTACATATAACTTTAAGCTTAAAGAAGGTGTCAAGTTCCACGATGGATCAGATTTTTCTGCAGATGATGTATATTACACCTTGGATAAACTATCAGGTCTTACAAGCGGTGAGCCTTTGAGCAGTAAATTTACTGGAATTGTAGAGATGAAAGTTATTTCACCTACAGAAATCACTGTAAAATTAAAGGAAAGAGATAATAGTTTTATCTACTTATTAACCCAAGCTATGGTCAAAAAAGATTATGAAGATAACCAAAATAAGCCTCTCGGTACAGGCCCTTACAAGTTTGTATCCTATACACCAGGTGAAGGCTTAATTTTGGAAAGATTTGATGATTACCATAGAAAAGACCACGTAGCTAAGATTAAGCAAGTAAATATAGTTAGAATAGCCGATAACCAAGCTCTAGTAATGGCATTAAATAACAAGGAAGTAGATCTTGCTTCAAAGCTTACAGCTGATGAGCTTGAGCAAGTAAAAGAATCAACAGATTCATACTCTCACCCACAAAACTTAGTTCAAGTACTTGGAATAAACAATGGAGTTAAACCGTTCGACGATATTAGAGTAAGACAAGCCATAGCCTATGCTATAGATAAGGATGAAATAATAAATTCTGTAGGTGGAGGAAAGGCCACAAAACTTTATTCTTCATTCTCACCAGCCCTAAAAGATTATTATAATGAATTTGATGAGTTTTACCCAACAGATGTAGAAAAGGCTAAGGAATTATTGAAAGAAGCCGGATATCCAAATGGCCTTGATATCAAAATAACAGTACCAAGCGATTACAAGTATCATATGGATACAGGAGAATTAATCCAAGCCCAACTTAAAAAAGCAGGTATAAATGCGACAATAGATCCGATAGAATTTTCAACCTGGCTTGATAAGGTTTATAAGAAAAAAGATTTTGAAACAACAATAGTTGGATTTATTGGCTATATAGACCCAATTAGAATATTAGACAGATATGTGTCATCTAGCGAGAAAGATTATATCAATTATAAATCTGAAGCTTTTGATAAGGCAATCGAAGATGCAAAATCAGCTGTAAATAGGGATGAACTTATCAAAAATGTTAAAGATGCCCAAGAAATCATAGCTAAAGACTGCGCATCTGTATTTATACAGGACCCTAACGACAACATAGTCCTAAATAATGGCTACACAGGTCTTAAGACCTACCCAGTCCAAAAACTAAACCTTGAAGATGTAACTGGCAAGTAATGACTAAGGCAATAATAAAAAAGATAGTTTCGCTTATCATGACTTTGTTTTTTGTCTCACTTCTTATATTTTTTGTATTTCAGATAATAGGGGGCAATCCCGCTGAGATAATCTTAGGAACTGAGGCAGATCCACACCAACTCCTAGCTCTTGAAAAAGAGCTAGGTCTTGATAAGCATATCTTTGAAAGATACATAAATTGGATTTTAGGACTTTTTAGACTTGATATGGGCATGAGCATCAAATATCAAATGCCGGTGAGCGAGCTTTTTTTAAAAAAGCTACCTGTAACCATGTGGCTTACCTTTTATTCATTGATTTTATCAATAATAATAGCCATTCCCCTATCAATACAAATTACAATGAAGGCTGATAAGTGGTATGCATCTATAATTACTGCAGTGACCCAACTTGGTATATCAATTCCTTCTTTTTGGTTGGCATTTTTGCTAATTCACGTATTTGCAGTAAGACTCGGCCTATTTTCAACCCTGTCTTTTAATATAATGGGCGGAAGCTTCTTGGATAAGCTTAAGAATTTCTTCCTCCCATCCCTTGCTATAGCAATACCAAATGTGGCAACCATAATTAGGTACATGCAGGCTGCCCTTCTTGATGAAATCAACAAGGACTATGTAAGAACAGCTAGGATGAAGGGGATGGAACTAAGGGAAATCTTATACAAGCACGTTTTAAGAAATGCCTTAATTCCAGTAATTACAGTAATTGGAATGTGCCTAACATCAGCAGTTGGCGGGTCACTTATAGTGGAAAATGTATTTTCCCTACCAGGAGTAGGTTCTCTAATTGTGGCCTCAATTAGCTCTAGAGATTTCCCACTTATCCAGTCGGTAGTACTTGCGGTGGCATTTTTGGTAATCTTTATAAATCTTATAATAGATATAATTTACGGCCTAGTTGACCCAAGGATTCGAGGTGGCAGATGATTAAAGAAAATAAAAATTCGATAAGGATTGGCAAGGCAATCATTGGCCTTTATTTTATAATCCTTATTATTTCAATATTTTGGACGCCTTATGACCCAAATAAGGTAGATACATCTATGAAGCTCTTATCACCAAGCCTAGCCCATCCTTTTGGCACAGACAATATGGGAAGAGATATCCTATCACGCCTTATGGAAGGGTCCCAATACGCCCTCATCCTTTCCTTTGGAACAGTATCCTTGGCCCTTTTCCTAGGTTCAATCATAGGGGCAAGTGCTGGATATTTTGGAGGAGCTATTGATGAAGTTTTGATGAGATTTATAGACTCACTCATGGCCTTTCCAGGCATACTTTTTGCCATGATGCTTGTAACTGTATTTGGGGCAGGGATTGTCAATACAATTCTAGCCATTGGAATTATGTCAGTCCCATATTTTGCAAGGGTTGTAAGGAGTGGATTTTTGCAGGTTAAAAATGCTCAATTTGTAAAATCTGCAGTTGTAAAAGGGGCTAGTCCTCTTTATATTGCCATAAACCACATCCTTCCAAATATCAAAAACCAACTCATGGTAGCTATTGTCTTATCAGTATCTCAGGCCATCCTTGCCGAAGCAGGCCTTTCCTACCTAGGCCTTGGAGTTAGGCCACCAAACCCATCTTGGGGCAGGATGCTAAAAGAAAGTCAAGCCTATTTTAACCAGGCACCTCACTATTTCATCTTCACAGGCGTTTGCCTAAGCCTAGTAGTATTGGGCTTTACCCTTTATGGAGAGAAATTCAGGTCAGAAAGATTGAAAGAGAAGGCAGCAAGATGAAAAAAATCCTAGAAGTAAAGGACTTAACAGTAGCCTTTAATACTGTTAATGGAGATAAAAATGCAGTTAACCACATATCCTTTGACCTTTTTGAAAATGACTTTGTAGGCCTTGTAGGCGAATCTGGCTGCGGAAAGACTGTAGCAACTCAGACAATCTTAGGTATTCAATCAAAGGATGCTATTATAAAGTCAGGTTCATGCAAGCTTCGTGACATAGAAGTCCTTGGCCTATCTGATAAGGATTGGAAAAAATACAGGTCTAGAAATATAGCCACAGTCTTCCAAGAACCAGGCTCAGCCCTAAATCCCCTAATGAAAGTGGGGGCCCAAATCGAAGAAGTCCTAAAAATCCACTATGATTTTGACAAGAAAAAACGCCAAGACCTTGTCTATCAAACCATGAAAAATGTAGGTCTAAGGGATGTAGAAGACCTATATGATAAGTATCCCCACGAACTATCAGGCGGCATGCAGCAAAGGATAGTAATTTGCATGGCCCTAATTGCAAACCCAAATGTCCTCATAGCAGATGAGCCAACCACAGCCCTAGATGCCAAGGTCCAAGCTCAAATCATCGACCTTTTTAAGGACCTAGGCCAGATCTATAAGGGAGCAATCTTATTTATAAGCCACGACCTAAACCTAATCGATAGGATTTGTAAGAAGGTCATGATTATGTATGCAGGAAGATTGGTTGAAAAGGGCGAAACAAGGGATGTAATAGATAAGCCCCTTCATCCTTACACCAAGGCCCTTTTAAAGGCTGTGCCAAATTACAAAAAAAGGGGAGAGACCCTATACAATATCAAAGGCCATGTCCCAGATTTAAAAAATAGGTCAAATGAGGGTTGTCCATTTGCAGATAGGTGCGACCACACCATGGATATTTGCAAGAAAACTTATCCAGCAGCCTACATCAAAGACAATCATGAGGTTCATTGCCACTTGTACGGAGATCAAAATGACTAGTATCTTAAAAATAGAAAATATAAGCAAAATCTATAAAGATAGCGCCATCCTCTTTAGGAAAAAGGACAACCTAGCCCTAGATAATGTAAGTTTTGACATAAAAAGAGGAGAAATCTTTGGCCTAGTCGGTGAATCCGGCTCAGGCAAGACCACCCTTTCAAATATCATCCTAAGACTAATAAAAGAAACATCCGGCAAGGTATATTTTGAAGATAAGGACATAACAAGCCTAAGCAAGGAAGAGCTCTTAGCTTACAGGAGAAAGCTTCAAGTAGTATTTCAAAATCCCTACCAAGCCCTAAATCCCAAAAAGACCATAGGCTTTTCCATCAGGGAAATCCTAAAAATCCACAAGGTCTACACAGAAGAAGAAGGGGAAAAGAAGATAAGGGACATACTTGAAGAGATAGAGATGGAAAGCGATGTGCTAGATTATTATCCAGGCAACCTATCAGGCGGCCAAAAGCAAAGAATAGCCATAGCCTGTGCCCTAATAATAGAGCCAGAGTTTTTAATCATTGACGAAGGAGTATCCGCCCTAGATGTATCAATCCAGGCTCAAATCCTAAACCTAATTAAAAAACTTCAAAAAACCCACAACTTCACCTGCCTCTTCATTTCCCACGACCTAAACGTAATAGCCTATCTCTGTGATAGGATAGGCGTCCTTTATAAGGGTAGGTTAGTAGATCTATTCGAAACCAAAGACCTAGCAAGCTCAGACAGGGATGACTACACAAAAGAACTTTTTAAATCGATAAAAATATAAAAATTAAGCCTCCGATTTTGGAGGCTTTTAAAAACCCAGCCATAAAGCTGGGATATTTTTATTTAAGTAAGTTCATCCTCTTTGCTGCTTGGTATAAAAATATGCCAAGGATTGCGTTTATTAGCATGGCTACTAGGACTACTGGGTAGGATGGGATGAAGAGGTTTAGTTGTTTGGTCATGCTTAAGGCTATGGTTAGAAACATTGTTCCTGAAACCATTGTTCCTAGGGCAAAGATTAGGATTATCTTTGGGATTGAGAAGTTTTTATTCATTGCCTTTATTAGGTAGAAGACTACTAGGCTTGTGATTATCTTTTCGATGAAGTTTGGGATTTGGCCGCCTGGAAAGCCTGTTGTGAGCGCACTCATGATTCCTCCGGCGACTCCTAGAAGTAGGGCTTCTTTGACATCTCCTACTATCATTAATGATATAAACATCATTGATAGGAGGAAGTCTGGCTTTACTCCAAAAAAGATTCCTGGCACCATGAAGTGGAGGACTAGGCCTAGGGCCATGAAGACTGCTGATATGGTTAGATTTCTTGTTTTGATTGAATTTTGTTTTTGCATTATTTTACCTTTCTTTTCTTTTAATTAGGGGAATAAAAAAAGCTCACTCCTAATATATAGGAGCGAGCCTTAGCCCACGGTGCCATCCCTCTTGTCTAAAATTAGACATCTTTAGATACATACATATCCTATCCCTGTAAGGTGAGAAGCACCCGCTGGCTACTATTTTGATTCACCATTGATCTGCTAGATCCATTCACAAAAAATCTTACCCTGCAATTCTCATCTACCATTTACTTTCTGTTGGCTTAATTATTTGCTACTATTTCTAACTACGATTTATATTGATACTATAATACACTAAATTTATAATCTTGTCAAGCCTTAGATCATATATCTTATTAAGAATATGATTGCTAGGACATACATTACCCAGCTTACTTCCTTGTATTTGCCTGTTAGGACCTTGATTAATACGAAGGAAATCATTCCGAATGCTATACCTTCTGCTATTGAATAAGCTAGTGGCATCATGAGGATGGTCATGAAGGCTGGGAAGGATTCGGTGATATCTTCAAAGTTTATTTCTACTACTGTTGATAGCATGAATAGTCCGACTACTACTAGGGCTGCTGATGTGGCTTGGCTTGGTATTAGTGAAAATACTGGGAAGAAGAAGGCTGCTATTGCAAAGCATCCTGCACAAGCTATGGCTGTTAGTCCAGTTCTTCCTCCTTCTGCAACACCTGCAGAGCTTTCTACGAAGGTTGTGACTGTAGATGTACCTAATAGGGCTCCGAATGTTGTTCCTACTGCGTCTGCTAGTAGGGCCTTTGATGCGTTTTCTAGGTTGCCATTTTCATCTAGCATTTTTGCCTTGGTTGCTACACCTGTAAGGGTGCCAAGGGTGTCAAATAAGTCCACAAATAAGAATGAAAATAGGACTGAGAACATTTCTAAGCTAAAGACATTTGAGAAGTCTAGCTTAAAGGCTATTGGTGAGATTGATGGAGGGAGTGATACGAGTGATCCTTCTGGAAGGCCTGTTACTCCAAGGATTAGGGATAGGATTGTTGATACCAAGATTCCCCATAAGAGGGCTCCCTTTACTTTTCTTGTTGTTAAGACTACCATCACGATTAGGGCAAAGAAAAATACTATAGATTCTTTGCTTGAAATATTTCCTAAGGATAGGGCTGGTTCTGCTTTTTCTATAATGCCTGCATTTAATAAACCAATTTCTGCGATAAATAGACCAATACCTACTGATACAGCCTTTTTGAGTGTAGATGGGATTGAGTTAAATATTGCCTCTCTGACACCAAATAGGGATAAAATCATGAACAAAATACCTTCAAAAAATACAGCTGTCAGAGCAAATTGCCAAGGGTGGCCCATTTTCATAACGACTGTATAGGTGAAGAAAGCATTAAGCCCCATACCAGCTGATAGACCGAATGGAAGATTGGCATAAAAGCCCATCAAAAGCATTGCGATAATGGATGCTAGGATTGTAGCTGAGAATACTGCACCGTAGTCCATACCAGATTCTGATAGGATTTGTGGGTTGACAGCTAGGATATAGGACATTGTCATAAATGTGGTTATACCTGCCATTATCTCGGTCTTGATATTAGTATCATGTTTTTTAAGTTTAAAAGTTTTCTCTAAAAACGAAACTTTTTCCATAATTGCCTCCTTTTATTAATGATACGAGTCCATTATATTGTAAATTTTGTTTTTGTCATTAAATTTATATAATTTTTAACCTTTATTTTTAGCTTGATAAATATTATAATAGAAGTATGAAACTATCAATAGTTTATTAGACAAGGAAGGTATATGACAAGTAAAAATATCATACAATTAATAGTAATAATTATAGGAGTGATGATGAGTGCTTTTTTCTCATCAAGTGAGACGGCCCTGACATCGCTTAATGTATTTAAAATTAGACAATTAGAAGAAAATGGGGTGAAGAATTCATCCCTGGTTAGAAAGCTTTCAGATAATATCGGCAAGGTCCTAACGACCATCCTTATCGGCAATAATATCGTAAATATAGGGACAACTACTGTTGCAACCCTGTTTTTTACAGATCTTTTTGGTCCATCAGGGGCCTTAATTTCAACAGTTGTCCTTACAATTGTTATTCTAATTTTTGGAGAGGTTTCTCCTAAAAATATTGCCGCAGCTAATAGCGAAAAGCTTGCCCTAAAGGTTGCAAGGCCAATAAGCTTTTTAAATGTTATCCTAAAGCCGATATCTTTTATCTTGCAGGCTATAACTGGGGTCATTACTAAGTCCTTTATTGGTGATGATCAGCAAAGTGGAGATCAGGTGACAGAAGAAGACCTTAAGACAATTGTGGATGTTTCTGAAGAGCAAGGGGTAATCAACCTTGAAGAAAGTGAGATTATCAATAATGTATTTGCTTTTGGGGATAGCGATGTAGAAGATATAATGACTGCAAGGACCAATATGGAGGCTATTTGTGTCGATATAGAACAAGATGAATTAAAGGAATTTTTAAGAAACTCTATCCATTCTAGGATTCCTGTTTATGGCAAGTCTATCGATAATATCCTTGGCATCCTCCATATGAAGGACATCGTAGCCTTCATTGCAGAAGATAAGGACCTTGATATAGAAAAGATGATCAGGCCAGCCTTTTATGTTTATGACAATATGCACACCTTCGACCTCTTTAAGGCTATGCGTGGGGAAAATGTCTCCCTTGCCATTGTCACAGACGAATACGGCGGCACAAGCGGAATTGTCACAATCGAAGACATAGTAGAAGAGCTAGTAGGTGAGATTGAAGATGAGTATGACACATCTCACGATAAGATATATAAGATAAGTGACAAGGAATATTTGGTCAATCCATCAATCCACATAAATGACTTCAATGATTATTTTGATACAGACTTAATTCAAATCAAAAATGACTCTATAGGCGGCTTTGTAATCGACACCCTAGAAAAAATTCCAAAAGAGGGCGATGAAATCGAAATTGAGGGTATAAAGATAACAGTAATCAAAGTAGATAGATACAAGATAGAAATGTTAAAGGTAGAGTTTTCTTAAGGAGGAGAAAGTGAGAGAAACAGTTTATATCACAGGCCACAAGAAGCCTGATACAGACTCTATTATGTCAGCCATAGCCTACGCTGACCTTAAAAATAGGCTAGGAGAATATGATGCAATTCCTATAAGACTTGGTAAACTAAGCCAAGAAAGCCGCTTTGTACTTGAATATTTTGGTGTAAGGCCACCAGAAATCAAAGAAACAATGAAACTTACTGTAGGGGACCTAAACATAGATAAGGGCAATATTATCGACCCATCTATTCCAATCAGAAAGGCTTGGGATACCTTCCAACACGGAGCTACCAATTCCCTAACAGTAGTAGACTCTAAGGGAGAGATAGTAGGTATAGCATCCCTATCAAATATTACAAAATCCTACATGGATATATGGGATGATAAGATCCTCGGCAGGTCAAGTACTCCAATTGATAATATCATAGATGTTCTAGCTGGTAATATCATAAACCTACCAAAAGAGCCTAGAGAGCTTTCAGGAAAGATGGCAGTGTTTGCCATGAGTGGGGATGAAAAGGACCTAGAGGGTGTAGTCCTTGAAAATGACATAATCATATCAGGAAATAGGTATGCCTATTACAAGTATCTTCTAAATCAAAAGATATCACTTTTAATCCTAACCAACGGGGCAAGGCTTGATGATGAGGCCCTAGAAGTGGCAAAAGAAAACAAGGTTACAGTTATATCTACAGAATATAACTCCTTCATGGCTTCAAGACTACTTCCACTTACAATTCCTGTAAGCCATGTAATGACCACAGACAATCTAATTTATTTTAAAACCGACGATACCCTAGATACAGTTAGGGAAGTGATGGCCAAGTCTAGATTTAGGTCATATCCTGTAGTAGACCCAACTGATCAAGTAGTAGGCTCAATTTCTAGGTATCACTTGATTTCTTCAGATAAGAAAAAGCTAATCCTAGTAGACCACAACGAACGCAACCAATCAATAGATGATATAGATGAAGCAGAAATTGTGGAAATAATCGACCACCATAGGGTAGCAAATATCCTAACAACAGGTCCAGTCTTCTTTAGGGCAGAGCCAGTAGGATCAACTGCTACAATCATTTCAGAAATGTATTTAGAAAGTGGTATTAGACCATCTAAGCAAATCGCAGGTATCCTCTGTGCCGCAATAATTTCAGATACCCTTCTCTTTAGGTCACCAACTACAACAGATGTTGATAGGAGAATCCTTGATAGGATGAGCAAGATTGCAGATATCAACCCAGAAGAATTTGCAGACAGGATGTTTAGGGCAGGCACATCTTTAAAGGGTAAATCAGCCAAAGACCTAATCGAAGGAGATATTAAGACCTTTACAATCGGCTCTTCAACAATAAGAGTAGGCCAGGTAATGACCATGAATCCAGAAGAGCTAGTACCAATTATGGATGAGCTTAAAGAGCTAATGGCAGCTAAAATCAAGCAAAGGGGAGAAGATACCTTCGTCCTAGTCCTAACAGATATCTTTAACCAAAGAAGTGAGCTTTTAGTCGTAGGTGAATTCTATGATGCTATCCAAGAAGAATTTGGAGAAGTCACCAAAAATGGCACAATAAACGCTGAGGGAGTTCTCTCACGTAAGAAACAAGTAATACCAAAACTAACAGCAGCAATAGTCAAGAAATAACAAAAGTCTCTAGCCTAGCTAGAGATTTTTACTTAGGAGATAGGATGGAAATATTAGATTTATACGATAGGTACAGGAGAAAAACTGGCAAGACCTACATTAGGGGCGATGTCATGCCCCCTAATACATATAGGCTCATTGTCCATGTCCTAATCTTTGGTAGGGACGGGAGATTGCTCATCCAACAAAGAAAGGCAGAAAAGTCCATGGGCGGCCTTTGGGATATAACTTGCGGTGGGGCTTGTCAAAGTGGTGAAAACACTGATCAGGCAGCAAGCCGTGAGCTTTATGAAGAGCTAGGCATAGCCTTCAATTTTAGGGGCTCAAGACCAATCCTTACAGCCAATTTTAAGTATGGCTTTGATGATTTTTATATGATTCACAAAAATGTAAGGCTAGAAGATTTAAGACTTCAAGAAGAAGAGGTGTGTGATGCAAGGTGGGCATCCTATGATGATGTAATTGACCTGATGAAGAGAGGGAAATTTGTAAAATACAAGAAATCTTTTATAGATTTGCTCTTTGACCTAGAAAAAGATAAGAGATTTATGGAAATATAAAAAAGCCCGGAAATCCGAGCCTTGTATCTATAGGGAATTAAGTTGATCAAGCATGTAGTCAGGGTCCATACCATGAACCATGCAAGCTTCTTCAAGAGATTCATATAAAGATGTTGGACATGCTATGCAGCCCATACCGCTCATCATAAGAACGTTGATAGCTTCTGGCTTTGCTTGAATTATATCGCCTATAATCATATCACGAGTGATAGTTACTTTGTTTGTTTCTTTTGTATTTTCGGTCATAAAAATTCCCCCTTTTATAGGAATATTTTACTACTTAAAATATAATAATCAAAGTAAATCACTAGGATATAGGAGAAAATATGGAAAAGTATGAATTGTTAGAAAAAAAGAAAGAAGAATTAAGAATATTACAAGAAAAAATCAACAAGGGACCACAAAATAGCTTTTTAAAGACCTTCCTAGGCCCACTTGGCCTAGCCTTTCTTGGCCTTAGCCTTGCGATTTTTTTAAAAATGACAGATGTGCAAAAAATTGGCATATTCATAATAATATTTATAATTAGCCTTAGTATTTATACCTTAAGGACTCAGAAGAAAAATGAAAGGGAAAAGAAAAGGCAAATAGCAGAAAGACTTGCCCTCCAAAAGGAGATAGTAAGCTTAAGTAGGGAGATAAAAAATGAGAATAATTAAATATAGCAAGTCTGAAGAAGCCCTAAATATAGCTACCCACATCCTAGGCTTCATCTTGAGTCTAATATTTTTTATACCAGTAGTTGTGGGAGCCTACCATGGCAAGGACTTGCTTGGATTTTTGGCCTGGCTAATTTATTTTATAGCCATAGCCATCATGTTTTTGGCATCGAGCCTCTACCATTCCATGACCAATCCCACAGCAAGGACCATCTTTAGGGCCATAGACCACGGGGTAATCTACCTGACAATAGCAGGGTCTTACACGCCGATAATCTTAATTGGCCTCAGGTCAAGCCTATCCATAGTCATCTTTGTTATAGTTTGGATTCTGGCCCTAGGAGGAATAGCTATGAACATCATAGCCTTCGCCACAGCTAAGGAAGATAAGATAAAAAAGCCATCCATGATCATCTATATGGCCATGGGTTGGATATCCTTAATCTTAATCTACCAAATTTATAAGTATATTGGCATGTCCTATATTTTATTTCTAGTAATAGGCGGCCTGTCTTATACCCTAGGGGCCATTTTCTATTCCATAAAGAAAATCCCCTACAATCATGCCATCTGGCATATTTTTATCCTTGTGGCAGCCTTTGTCATGTTTTATGGCAACTATAAATTTTTAGGATAATTGCAAGAAAATAGAAAGTAAGTATAATATTAGCAGTCGATTAAGAAGACTGCTAATTTTATTTGGAAAATGATTAGGAGGATTAGCAATGAGACAAGAATTTAAGGCAGAAGCCAAAAAAGTCATGGATTTAATGATCCATTCAATTTATACAAACAAGGAAATATTTTTAAGAGAGCTAATATCAAATGGATCAGATGCCCTCGATAAGCTTTATTTTGAAGACCTAAAGTCTGATACAACTACAGAAAAGGATGACTACTTTATAGAAATCATTCCAAATAAGGAAAAAAGAACCCTTACAATCAGGGACACAGGTATTGGCATGAATGAAGAGGACCTAACAAATAACCTCGGCACAATTGCCAAATCAGGTACAGAAGCCTTCAGAAATTCTGTAGAAAATGCTGATGCCAAAGACCTTATAGGACAATTTGGTGTAGGTTTTTATTCAGCCTTCATGGTTGCAGAAAAAATCGAAGTCCTATCCAAAAAGCACGGCCAAGACAAGGCATATTTATGGACAAGTGAAAATGCCGATGGCTTTGAAATAAAAGAAGCAAAGAAAGATGAGCCAGGCACAGAGATAACACTCTTCTTAAGAGAAAATACCGAAGATGAAAACTACGACATTTACCTAGACCAAAATACAATCAGGGGACTGGTCCGTAAATATTCAAACTATATCAGATATCCAATTAAGATGCTAGTAACTAAGATAAAAATCAAGGAAGGATCTCCAGAAGATAAGCCAGAATATGAAGATTACAAGGCCTATGACATCCTAAATTCAGATAAACCAATCTGGAAAAAGGATAAAAAAGACCTAAGTGATGATGATTACATCAATTTCTACCAGGAAAGCCACTACGGATTTGATAAGCCCCTAAGCTGGCTCCACTTCTCAGTTGAAGGCCTGGTCGAGTTTAGGGCCCTTCTTTATATACCAGAGAAGGCACCATTTGATTATTATTCCAAAGATAGGAAGACTGGACTAGAGCTTTACTCTCACGGAGTAAAAATCATGGATTCTTGCGATGAAATCCTAGATGATGCCTATTCCTTTGTAAAGGGAGTTGTAGAATCAGATGATCTTACCCTAAATATTTCAAGAGAAACCCTCCAACAAAACAGGCAGCTAAGAGTAATTTCTAAGCAAATCAATAAGAAAATTAATGCTCATCTCAAGGAAATGATGGAGAAAAATAGGGAGGATTACGAGAAATTCTACAAAGAATTTGGCAACTCAATCAAAGTTGCAATCTACGAATCCTTTGGGGCAAACAAGGAAGAACTCCAAGACCTCTTACTCTTTTACTCTAGAAAAGAAGATAAGCTAATAAGTCTAAGAGAATATAAGGAAAAGGCTCCATCAACTGCAGAATTTATCTACTATGGAACAGGAGAATCAATTGAGAAAATCAAAGCTTCCCCAGCTTTAAAACTAGTAGATGAAGATGTCGATGTCCTCTTATTAGATGAAAGATTAGACGAATTTTTAATCAAAATGCTAGAAGAATACGATGGCTTCAAATTTAAGTCCATATCAGCAGAAGATGAAAAAGATGAAGAAGACAAGGAAGATAGCGAGCTAATAAGCTTCATCAAAGAAGCTATGCCAGATGATGTGGTAGATGTAAATATCTCAGACAAGCTTGATGACATACCAGCCATCATCAAGCAAAGGGGAGAAGTCTCAATAGAGATGGAAAAGGCCCTCAAAGATCAACCAAACGCCTTTGGCATCAAGGCAGAAAAAGTCTTAGAAATCTCAAACAAAACCAAGGCCTACGACCTCTTAGAAAAAGCCTACAAGGATGACAAAGACAAGGCAAAAATGATAGCAAAAGTCTTATTAGACCAAGCCAGACTAATAGAAGGCCTAGAAATAGATGATCCAGTAGAATATGCGAAAAATATTTGGAAACTAATTTAATAAATAATTTTAAAGGAAAGTGCTGAAAAATGTGCTTTCCTTTTTCTTTACATAAAATTATCCTTGTGAGGGATTGGGTATATTTGGGGTATAAAAATATAAAAATGAGAGGGGGGCTATATACATGATTAAGTTTTTAGAACAAATAAGGTCTGTAGAAAAAGATATTCCAACTAGCAGGAAAATTATTAATACAATACTTATATTGTTTCTTGGTCTATCTTTAGGGACCTTTTCAAAGTATTTAGATTATAAGCAGGCTGACCTACCTGGCCTGCTTATGAATATAGACGAGGCCTTGGACCTTACTAATTTTCTAGGAGAATTATCAATTTGGTCCTTACTTGCCCTATGTATTTCAATTTATAGCAAGTCACCAGCAAGGGCAAGCTTTAATGTTTTTGTTTTTTTCCTTGCCATGGTTACAAGCTATTATCTCTATTCAAATTATGTTGCAGGATTTTTCCCCAAGACTTATGCCATGATTTGGTTTGCCCTTACCATCATATCTCCAGCCTTTGCCTATATTTCATGGTATGCAAAAGGCAAGGGTAGGTGGTCCTTTATTATAGCAAGCCTGATTTTAGGAGTTTTATTTATCATGACTTTTGCATTTGGCCAGTGGTATATAGACCTAGTATCAGTCTTAGACTTGTCAGTATTTATTATTGGCCTTATTGTCTTAAGAAGGGATTCGCTTAAAGATACTATCTCAATGGTCCTAATTAGTATTGGCCTTGCAATTATGATTAATAATTTTTTTCCTTTTGTTAGATGAAAATAATAATCATGGAGAATTTATATGGACAATTTTAAACGATACCAAGTAGAAAATTATAATAAAGATTTCATACATATAGGCCAAATAAAATGGGATAGTGAGGGGCTAAAGATTAACTTAGAAGCTCAAAAGAATTCTAGTAAAATTAGCTTGATTTTTGCTGATACAGTCTATCTTTATATGAATACTTTAGAATCCTACAAGCCAAGCTGGTGTATAGAGTCAGGAGAAGATTACTACCCATTTTATTATGCAGCAGATTCAGAATATATTAGTAAGTTAAGGGAGGAAGTAGATCATATTGAGGGTGATAAAATAATACACTTTGTAATAATTGGTGTAGATAATGTTGTCGATGTCTTAGCATCAGATTTTCCTAAAATTAATATAGGGTAAGATTCTTTAGATGAAATAGATAAGTTATTTAAGGATAAAAAAGAGGATTATCTTTTAAAAATTATAGAAACTTATTAGGAAGTTTTGTTACAAAGGCAAGCGGGAAGAAAAATTCTACTTGCCTTTTTTACTATAATTAACAATTGTTTTAAGGTATTATAATTGAAATCTTGTCACGGATATGATACAATATCCGTGACAAAGGAGGATTGTAATGAGTTCATATATGGAAATAATATCAGATAAAATAAATGATTTTGACTCACATAAAGTATTTTTTGCAAATGACTTTTTAGATATTGCATCTAATGCTACGGTTAGACAAATATTAAAAAGATTAGCAGATGAAGATAAAATTAAGCGTATCATTGATGGCTTTTATTACAATCCAAGATATAGTGAATTAATTGGAGAGTACGAAGCAGTATCAATTCACGAATTAGCACTTGCTATAGCAAGAAAATACAATTGGAATATTGCACCATATAATAGCACAGCCTTAAACTTATTAGGACTTTCAACACAAGTTCCAACTCACTATAAATATATATCTAGTGGCAGATATAAGGAATATAAAATTGGAGATACAATTTTAGAATTTAAAAAAGTAAATCCAGGAGAAATTGCTAATATGTCTTTGAAGACAGCGACTGTAATTCAAGCAATTAAATCTTTGGGTAAAAAAAATATAACTAACGAAGTTATACAAAAGATAAGAGAAAACTTAACGGAAAAAGAAAAAACGGGCTTAATGAACGAGTCAAAATCAGTGCCAGCATGGATATATGAAGTAATAAGAGAAATTTGTGAGGGTAAAAATGAATAAGTTTTATAGAGAAAACAAAGAAGACTTAAGAGTTTTATAGTCAATACTGCAAGAAAGAAAAATATATCTGAAGCAGTAATTGAAAAAGACTATTGGGTTACTTTTATCTTAGACTATCTATTTAATGAAAATAAATGGAAAGAATATTTTACTTTTAAAGGTGGCACATCACTTTCAAAGTGCTTTGGACTTATAGAAAGATTTTCTGAAGATATAGATCTAATCTTAGATTGGCGAGTATTGGGCTATGAAGAAAAAGAACCGTGGATAGAAAGATCGAATACCAAGCAAGATAAATTCAACAAAGAAGTTAATGAAAAGACAGAAGTATTTTTACGAGATGAATTTTTAAAATTTTTAAAACAAGATTTAAAGAACTTAGGTTTTGAATTTTCTATAGATAGTATAGATCCACAAACAATTCTCTGTAAATATCCTAAAATTTTTGAATCTAATTATTTGACACAAAATATAAGACTTGAAATAGGAAGCCTTGCAGCATGGACACCTGCAATTGGAGTTAAAATTTCACCAATAATTAGTGAAACATATCCAAATGTATTTAAAGAAAAAACTAATATAAGGACAGTATCAGCAGAGAGAACCTTTTGGGAAAAGGCAACTATACTTCATCATGAAGCAAATAGACCAGAATCTTCTCCTATGCCACATAGGTATGCAAGACACTTTTATGACCTATATAAAATAGCAAATTCAGATTTTAAAAACAAAGCCTTAGAGGATAAAGAGTTATTAAAGAAAGTGACTGAATTTAAAATGAAATTCTACCCTAGAAAGTGGGCAAGGTATAAAGATGCATTAAATGGTAGATTAAAGTTAGTTCCAAGAGAGTTTCGATTTTCTGAAATAGAAAAAGATTATAAGGCGATGTCAGAAATGATTTACGGAGAATATCCTAGCTTTAAACAAATAATAGTAGTTCTCAAACAACTAGAAATAGAAATTAATGAATAAAACTTCTGGTTCACTTCGAAACTCATAATTTTATATAAGCAAAAATGATAGGAAAGTTTTACTAGACCAAGCAAGACTAATAGAAAGCCTAGAAATAGATGATCCTGTGGAGTATGCAAAAAAATATTTGGAAACTTATTTAATAAATGATTTTAAAGGAAAGTGCGGGAAATGCGCTTTCCTTTTTCCTTGAAAAATTTTTCCTTATTAGGAATTGGGTGTTTTTTGGGTATAAAAAATAAAAGATATTTACCAACTGGAAGGAATTCATATGGACAATTTTAAGCGATACCAAGTAGAAAATTATAAGAAAGATTTCATACATATAGGCCAAATAAAATGGGATTTTGAGGGGCTAATGATTAACTTAGAAGCTCAAAAGAATCCTAGAAAGATTAGCCTAATTTTTGCTGATACAGTCTATTTTTATATGAATACTTTAGAATCCTACAAGCCAAGTTGGTGGATAGAGTCAGGAGAAGATTACTACCCATTTTATTATGCAGTAGATTCAGAATATATTAGTAAGTTAAGGGAGGAAGTAGATCATATTGAGGATGATAAAATAATACACTTTGTAATAATTGGTGTTGACAATGTTGTAGATGTTTTAACAAATGCTTTTCCTAAAATTAATATAGGATAAGATTTTTCAAAATTTTAGTTGATTCTTGCCTGTTAAGATTAGAGTTTTTAATAAATCAAAGGAGGAAAGATTATGAAAGGTGGTTTTAGAATTTTTTTTGCTATAATGATTTTATTTTCATTAACAGGATGTAAAGGAAAAGCAGATGGAGATATTACAATCGACAAAGGTGATTCAGCTAAATTTAGCGAAGAAGAAATAGATTCTGCAATTAAAGTAGTAAAGGATAATTTTTCATTCCCGGGCTCAAAATTAAAAGCAGTTTTCTACGATGAAGGTAAATCTGAAGATGAGATTAAAGCCTTTATGGAATATGGAAAGGGCAAGGGCTCTGATATAGATCCAAATAATATTATCGTACTATTTTCAGAATTTGATGTAATCGGAAAAAATCCTGTATTAAGCAAGGGAGAGTACAAGGATTACAGCTGGACCTTAGTTCGAGTAGGCAAAGATAGGGAATGGAAGATAGAAGATCAAGGTTATTAAAATGTAAAAGTGAGCCGAAAAGCTATCGAGTAGAAAATATGACCTATCACATATTGACGAGCAAATAAACTTAGGAAGTTTAGATCATATCGCCTATGAGTTTGAGATTAGTGGCAGTGACTACGAAGGATTTGTCCTAAATTTAAAAAACATGACCTGCCCTGGTGGAGTTTATTATTCAGTAATTATAGAAGAAGATGGGGAAATAATTTATAACGTAAGCTTTGATTCAGATTCTATATTAAAGCTTGAGGCACAAAAGGGAAGTGCTTATATTGTCACTGTTTGTAATGAGTCTAACAAAAATTTATCGGGAGAAGTAAGGATAGATTCTTATGCAAGATAAGGAGAAACTTATGAAGTCCAAAAAAAAGATATTTCGGATATTATTTGCAATTTTTCTTATGATAAATTTAAGCTTGTATGGTGTGTTTGGGGAATATAAGCCATTAGCTATAACAAATGGATTTATCCAAGTTATTATTTTAGACAAAGAATATTACGAGATTCAAGAATATCCTAAAATTATGATTGCTAATAAAGATACGAATTTGCTTGCTTACATGAAAGATAAGGGTCGGAAATATGTAGAAACTAGTGACGAAAATAAGTTAGTGATGGAAAATATCCATGAATTTAAATATAAAGATCTTATTCAATATGTGGAAGTTACAGACCATAAAAATTATTATATTTGGAAATGGAGAGAATAAGATTATTGATATTGGAGTTAAACAAAATTATATGAGGAGGTAAGAAGTGAAAAGAAGATTTACTCTATTAATAGCAATGATAATGCTATTAAGTACAATTACAACAAATGTTTTTGCTTCATCAGCAAATAATAACTCAGAAGTCAGCCCTAAAGAATGGCAAGAGTGGTTTAATGGTCTAAGTAAAGAGGAACAATTAGCAGTTAATTATGTTCCTGCATCGTTGCAACAACTTAGTTTTACAGATAGAGATATTGAGTGGCTAAACTGGTATAATTCACTTTCAAAAGAAGAACAATTAGCAGTTAATTATGTTCCTGAATCGGTGCAGCAAATTAGTTTTACAGATGAAGATATTGAATGGTTAAAATGGTATGGTTCTCTTTCAGAAGAAGAAAAGTTGGCAGTTAATTATGCTCCAAGTCAAGTTTTAAAAGTATTAAGTGATATAAATGTACCGAAGGCACCATCAGATAGTTTAAGCTCAAAAGAAGATAAGAACAAAAAAGCTAACAAACCAGCTAAGAAAGCAGGCAACAACGCTAAAACAGGTATCACTGGTATAGCTGGGGTAGCTGGAATCCTTGTGGCAGCATCAATTGCTTACGGAGTAAGTAAAAGAGACTAATTAATAACTTGGATAGTAAAATTAAGCTAGATACTTTTAAATGATTTTAATTTCTAAATTAACCTAGAGAGAATAGAGATTGTAAAATACGGAAGAAGACCCTTCTGGTACTTATAAGCTTTATCCTTGCCCTTACCCTTTCTTTATGTGCCTTTGCCAATGTGATCGACCTAAGCTAAGATAGAGTTGACGTCCAAGGCGTAGAGGAAAATAATTTTGAGGTTAGTAATGGTGATAGGGTGCAAACAATAAGTAATGTGTAGAGAGGAAATAAATTTATGAAAAAGAAGGTTGTTTTTTCAATAATTATGCTGATAATGGCAGCAACAATGGGAAATTTATTCGAATCAACATCAAAGAACGACTCTGAAATACACAAGGACAAATGGAAGGAGTTTGAATATATTGATAAAGAATATAATCTTGAAAGCTTTCAAAAAGATTTGTTAGAGTTAAAACCTGGCTTGAGTAGCGATGAAGTTAAAGAATACACCCAGGATTATATTGATGCATATAATATGTTTAAAGATATGTATCCTGAGATTTCTAGTAAAGAAATCGCTAAAAAGGCAAGCTCTAGCTTATTAAATAAATTGGATTATTTGGTTGATGATAATGAGTATTATAAAAGTAAAAATGGCAAAGCCTCTTATGAACCAGATGGATATGAGCTAGTGGTTAACTATATTAATGAAAACTTAAATCCAGGATATGAAGCGACACTAGACACAACTGAAAAGAATATTGAAATCTTAAAGAAAAATCTTGATAAAATGAATAAATCGGATAAAGACTTGGCTCTGCTATATATTGAGGATATGGAATTAGAGGATAAATTAAATGCTTACAAATAAAAAGAAGATTTTGATCTCCTTATCCAAGGATCAACTTCAAGAAGTGATCAAGGGTATGCGAAACTTGCAAAGGATATAAAGGAAATATATGAAAAAATTATTGATAAGTAGTTTTTCATATATAAGAAATTTTGGAGGTGAAATTTATGAATTATTCTAAGTCTTGGAGTTTTAAGAAGCTTTTAGGAATTTTCCTTTGGGCATTTTTGGTTTCTAGCGTATTTTTACTAGCAAGTTGTGATAAAGAGCCTGTATTAGAAAAGAAAGAGGATATAGAATTTCCGGTCGATGATAAGGGATATCCGAAAAATAATGTTGTGATGATTAATAACAAAGCTTATCCTATAGATCTTGTAGGAGAATCACATATGGGTTCTGAAATAGAAGTTAAAATGGATCAAGATAGGGATATTGTTGAGATTGTTCTTCCTCAACGTCTTCCTATTAACTATTGGTCCCTTGATGAAAAAGAATATATGGATTTAATTTCATATAGTATGGTTGATTTTCCAATAAAAGATGAGGATATGGTGGAGGGCCCATCAGCAGCTGTACAAAAATTTGGAATCAGTGTTCCAAGAGATGAAAGGACCGAAATTTTACTAAAGTGGTCAAATGTAGATGAAATAGGAAAGTTATTTAAGGATAAAAAAGAGGATTATCTTTTAAAAATTATAGTAACTTATTAGGAAGTTTTGTTACAAAGGGGCTGGTTCTTAGCATCTTTTACTTTGTAAGAATTTGAAAAAAATAGGTAAATTTCACCATAAACCAGTATAATAATATAAAAAGAAATACAGGGGACTGAGGTCTCCTTTTATTGGGAGGAAATATGGAATATAAAAGAACTAATGCTTGGCTTGCTATGGATAAGGCTGACCTTGCTAAGTTAGAAGCTATGTCTAAGGATTATCTAGACTTTATGGATAAGTCTAAGACTGAGAGAATGGCTGTTAAGGAGATTGTTAAAAGAGCTGAGGCAGCTGGTTTTAGAAATCTTGATGACTTAATCGCAAATAATGACCTTAAGGCAGGATCTAAGGCCTATGTTATAAATAGAAATAAGGCTGTGGCTATGTTTGTGCTTGGTAAGGAAGATTTGGAAAAGGGCATGACTATTGTGGGTGCCCATCTTGATAGCCCAAGGCTTGACCTTAAGCCAGTTCCACTTTTTGAAAAAAGTCATGCCGCTTACCTTAAGACCCACTATTATGGAGGTATTAAGAAATATCACTGGACAAATATTCCCCTAAGTCTAGTGGGAGTTGCCTTTACTAAGGATGGTAAAAAGGTTGATATTTCAATAGGAGAAAGGGATGATGAGCCGGTATTTTTCATCTCTGAGCTTCTAATCCACCTTTCAGCCGACCTTAACCAAAAAAAGGCTGGTGAGGTTATAGAAGGTGAGCAGCTTAATATCATGGTTGGCTCAATTCCACTTAAGGATGAGAAGGAAAATCCTATCAAGAAAAATGTCCTTAAGATTTTAAATGAAAAATATGGGATTGAAGAGGAAGATTTCCTTACAGCTGAGCTAAATGTAATACCTGCTACAAAGGCTCGTGAAGTAGGCCTTGATAGGTCAATGATTATGGCCTATGGCCACGATGATAAGGTATGCTCTTATGCAGCCCTTAAGGCAATCCTAGAAGTAGAAAATCCAGCAAAGACCCTAGTTGGACTTTTTGTAGATAAGGAAGAAATAGGATCTGTTGGTGCAACAGGCATGACCAGCCAATTTTTTGAAGACATGACCCTTGAAATCCTAAATGCCTTTGGCAAGGGAAATATTGTTAGCTTAAAGAGAGCACTTAGAAATTCTAAGGTCCTTTCAGCAGATGTAACCTTAGCAGAAGATGCAAACTTCCTAGAGGCTACAGAAGAGATGAATACAGCCAAGCTTGGCCATGGGGTATGCTTAACCAAGTATACTGGCAGCCGTGGCAAGGGTGGCTCAAATGATGCGGACAGCGAATATCTAGCTGAAGTAAGGACTGCCTTTTCTAAAGAATCAGCTATTTGGCAAACAGGTGAGCTTGGTAAAATCGACCAAGGAGGTGGTGGAACAATCGCTTATATCCTTGCAGAATACGGAATGAGTGTAGTTGATTGCGGTACACCAGTGGTATCTATGCATGCTCCTTTAGAAGTTATTTCAAAGGCAGATTTATATCAGACTTTTAAAGCATATCTTGCCTTTTACAAACATATCTAAAATATTGATAACTACCCATTTAATCAGCTATAAAAACTTTACGAAAAATATTTGACAATACTTTTAGCAGGTGTATAATATATATTTTTTGACAAATACGTCCCTCTAGGGTATAATGATACAAGTATCAAACGGAAGGATGATTAAATGGCACAAAGATCAGTTCACGATATTAGAAAAGAAGTTGAAAGTTCGGTAGGTAAGGAAGTAATTCTCAAAGCCGATATGGGCAGGAAGAGAGTTAAAACTAAGACAGGTGTCATAGTAGATGCATTTCCAAGTGTATTTACAGTAAAGGTCAATAATGACTTTGATGTGGAAAGAACAGTGTCATACACTTATTCTGACATTCTCACATCTACAGTAAAATTGACTCCAAATAAATAAAAATAGGGGATGAGCTTGACTTGTCCCTATTTTTTTGCTAATTTTTAAGTCTTTCCGACAAATTCTAAAGGAGTTCTATGAAATACGCAGACTTACACATGCATACATCTTATTCGGATGGTGATTACGATATAGAAGAAGTAATAAAAATGATGGCTGAGGCAGGCTTTAAAAAAATTGCCATAACAGACCACGACAGGTGCGACCATTATGATAAAATTAAGCCCCTTGGCAAGGCGTATGACCTTGAAACTATAAAGGGGATAGAAATATCAGCCTATGACTATGAAGTGGGTAAAAAAGTCCATATAGTAGGTCTTTTCTTGCCAAATTCAACGCCTAATATTAAAAAACTTAATGACCACACAAATAAGCTCAGAGAAGCCTGTCACATCGAGCTTTTGCCTGAACTTGCGAAAAAGGGATTTGAAGTAGACTATGATTTTGTCAAAAAATTTGCCCCAAATTCCATAATCTATAAGTCAGACATATTTTGGGCCCTAAAGGCAAAGTATCCAGAAAAGATGGAAGGCCTAGGCTTTAAGGATATTTTTAATGAAAAAACTACAGATGACCTGGCTAGGAAAATGGGCTATATACCGGTAAAAGATGCCATTTCTGCTATAAATGCCGATGGGGGCTTATCTATCCTTGCTCATCCTCAAGAATATGACAATTGGGATGAGATTGGAAAATATGCAGGCTTTGGCTTAAGAGGAATGGAAATTAACCACTCTAGGATGAAGGGAGATGATTTTGAAAGGGCTAGGGAAATTGCAAAAAAATTTGACTTTATCATGTCAGGTGGGTCTGATTTTCATAGGCTGGGTCGATTTGAATTAGGCCAATATGGACTAAGTCAGGAAGAATTTGAGAAATTAGAGAAAGGATTTAAAGATGAATATATTTATTGATATTGCAAACTTTATGTGGGCCAATGTAATTGGCTATGTGCTTTTGGGGGTGGGCCTTTATTATTCAATAAGGCTGGGATTTCCCCAATTTCGCTATGCCAAGGATATCTTCCATGTCATAAAGAAAAACCTAAAATCTGATTCCAATGTATCAGGTTTTGCAGCCCTTGCAACAGCTGTAGGTGGCCAGGTTGGAACAGGATCTCTAGTAGGAGTTGCCACAGCCCTTGTAGCAGGAGGACCAGGAGCTATTTTTTGGATGTGGATTACAGCCCTACTTGGCATGATAATCACTTTTGCAGAAACAGTTCTAGGACAAATTTACAGGGTGAAATTATCTGACGGGACCTTCAGGGGAGGACCTGCTTATTATGTAAGGTTTGGCCTAAAATCAAAAGTTATGTCAGTAATAACTGCATTTTTCTACATAATAGGAGTTGGTCTTTGCATAGCCTTTATGCAGACAAACTCAATCGCCCAAGCACTTACAGGAGTATCAAATATCAACCCAATCTATGTTGGAATCGTTGTTACAATAATAGCGGCAATCGTCACAATTGGCGGTGTAAAAAGGCTAACAGATATTTCTAGTAAGATAGTGCCTGTAATGGCAGGCCTTTATATACTTGCAGTACTTGTTATATTTGTTACAAATATAGGCAAAGTGCCAGCAATGTTTTCTGACATTTTTAAGGGCGCTTTTGGACTAAAACAAGCCTTCGCTGGCCTTGGTGGCTATACAATCATGCAAACCTTTAGGTACGGGGTTGCAAGGGGCTTATTTTCAAACGATGCTGGTAATGGTATAGCAGGTATCATGCATGCTTCAGCAGATGTTAAACATCCTGCAGAGCAAGGATTTTTGGGCATGTTTGGAACCTTTGTCACAACAATCATAATTTGTACCCTTACAGCCTTTGCCATCATGCTTACAGGAGTTTTAGGCAATGGAAATGACGGCATAGTCCTAGTCCAAGATGCCTTCCAATCACAACTTGGCAACCTTGGTCGTTGGATGATATTCTTTGCCATGCTAATGTTTGGTTTTACAACCCTAATAGCAGACTTATTCTATGGCGAAACCAATGTCCTCCTCATATTTAAGGAAAATAATAAAATCCCACTTTGGATTTATAGGCTAATAGCCTTTGCCATGTTTATAATATCAACCACCTTAGACCTTGAAGTAGTTTGGGGCATTATAGATGTCTTTGTTGGGATAATCGTATTTATCAATGTAATCAGCTTATTCCTGCTTTTTAAGAAGGTAAAAGAAGTAATGGATGATTATGAAAGACAAAAAAGAAATGGAATCGAAGACCCTCTTTGGGAAAGAGAAGAAGAATATAAATTGTAGAATTTAAAAATCCGGATGAGATCATAAGATCAAATCCGGATTTTTTTATCTTTCTTGGATAATTTCTATCCTGTAACCATCAGGGTCTTCTACAAAGAAATATTTATTAGAATCTGGCCTAAGGCCCCTTACTTCTGTCACTTCGTAGCCTTTAGCCATCAAATCTTCCCTTAGAGAGATAATATCTGGGTGGGAAATTGCAATGTGGCCATAGCCTGTACCTAAGTCATAAGGCTCTTCTTGGTCGTAATTGTAGGTTAATTCTAATTCAAATTCTGGTGAATCAGGAAGAATTAGATAAACTAGGTCAAATTTCTTTTCAGGAAATTCCTTTCTTCTAGATTCAACAAAATTTAATTCTTCAGTATAAAACTTAAAGGACTTATCTAGGTCCTTGACTCTAATCATTGTGTGTAAAAATTTCATAGATCCTCCTTGTTCTATATATAACCCAAAAGGGTAAATCTTACACTTCTAAAATATTATTAAAGTAGTATTTTTAATTATTTTTAATAAAATTAAACTTGACTTTAATATTATTTAGGTTTATAATGGTATTAACAAAGGAGGATGCCATGGGAAATGATAAGAGAGAATGGATAGAAAATCTCGATGATAGCGAAATTGACTTTATCAAGAGATTTATCCTAGAATCGGGATCCTTAAAGGAAATGGCAAAAATCTACGGTGTATCCTATCCGACAGTCAGGCTTAGGCTTGATAGGCTAATTCAAAAAATAAAACTAGCAGACCAAAGAGAAGAAAATTCTTATATTGCCCTAATTAAAAAGCTAGCCATAGATGAGAAGATAAGCCTAGATGCGGCTAAAATTTTGATTGAAGAATACAAAAAAGAAGGAGAAGAGAGATGAGATTAGCAGTAAATACTATAATATTTCTAGGATTGTTTCTTATAATTTTGCCCCTAATAATTCAAATTATAGTTTGTAAAAATACCAAAGGAAAATGGGGCCTTATAATACCTATCTTATCTTTTTTAAATGTAACTTTGTGGTTGATAGGCCAGATGTCTTTTGATGCAGTTGGTAGTGAGAAAAATACAATACCAACTTTCATAGGAGCAATTCTTATAGGTAATATCCCAACAATGATTCACTATTTGGTTTATATTTACTACAAAAATAAGAAAAAACAAAAAGATGAACTAGACAAGATGGAAATAATGGATATGTAAAAAAAACAGAGCTGAGGTTGACCTTAGCTCTGTTTTTGAATTTTTATTGGATTTTAATTACTCTATAGTTTTGTATTTTCGGATAGTTTCGAATTATTTATTTTCAAGCTCAAGATATAAGATTTCATCAGATTCGTGAATGATTTTAAATCCCAAATCCTCATGGATTTTTAAAGCAGCTGCACGTTCTTTTTCAAAATCATTGTGAAGGACCCTTATAGAATCAAAGGAAAAAGCCTTCTTGATTAAAAGTTTTAGTCCTAATTTTCCATATCCTTGACCCCTAAATTCGTTTTTAATCACAACTCCTATATCCCTTGTATAAGGGTTAAGCTTTGAAGGATGAAAATTAACATCTCCTACAAAGGCTTTTAGATTTTTGTCATAAATATAGGCGTAAAAATATTCTCCTGGATTAGTAAAATAAAGGTCATACCATTTTTTCCGATAGGTATCATCATGGCTGATAGTGCCAGTTTCCTTATCATAGCCAGGAAAATCCAAATCATAGCCCTTGTTGTAGGCCATGGTGGCAGGATCTTTTAGGAGATTTTTGGCAAAGTCTAATTCCTTTTCTTTTGGGATGTATAAGTTGATATTTTTCATTTTTTATTCTCACCTACAAAAAGCAGGTGGTTAGTTGCACCGAGCGTTTCTGGGTCCTTGCAGTGGCTTAGGTGCCAGTCTAGGTAATTTTTGAAGGATTCTTCAGTCATTTCCTCAAGCTTATTACTCAAAACTTCTGCATAACCATCGCTTGCTATTATTTCTTTTATTTTTATATCCGCTTCTTCAATCATTTTTTTAGCTTCATTGACCTTAAAAAATACAAAGGGCCTATCAATTAACCTTTGTTTTTCACTATCATAGCTAGGTCCTGAAAAAATATCTGTATTGAAGTTTATAGTTTCGCTAATTAAAACCATATCGTGGTTTATAAAGGAAATTAAGATGTGGCCATCATCCTTGCAGACTCTTTTGGCTTGATTTAAGACATCCTTCCTGTCTTTTTCGTTAGAGAGATGATACATAGGACCAAAGATTAGAACTAGGTCAAAATAATTATCTTCCAAGTCTTTAAGGTCAAAAGATGACTTGTTGTAAGACCTAATATTTGGAAATTCCTTAGCCTTCGCCTCCAAGGCCTTAAAATTTGAACTTGCTGGCTCAAAAGCAACAACTTCTTTAATTTTAGTAGCAAGGGGGATAGTATAAACACCTGTTCCAGCCCCTATGTCAAGGGCCCTGGAATCTTTATTAATTAATTTATCAATTTCCCTTTGGGTAGTAATTTTCTCAACCAGGCCAGTCCTTGATTTAAGGCGGGCTTCCTCGTCAAAAAGCTTATAGAGCTCTTCGTTTCTTTCTAAATCATCATCTATTTTAATAATATTTTCCATGTCCATGAAATTCTCCTTTATGTAAATATACCTTAAAATAAATAAGATGTGGCAGAAGTTATTGAACTTGAAAAAACCTTGTTATAAAAAAACATCCGAGAATCAATTCCTCGGATGTTTGCTATTTGGTGGAGAATAGGGGACTTGAACCCCTGACCTCTTGGCTGCCAGCCAAGCGCTCTCCCAACTGAGCTAATTCCCCAAATATAAATTTATTATACCACAGAAGAAATTTAAAAGCCACCCAGATGGATGGCTTTTTGACTTAGTGAAATTACTATTAGTTATTTCCTTTGTCTTTTGATTCTGTTGCTTCTTCTACTTTTTCTTCAGCTGCATCTTTAGCTGCATCTTTTGCTTCATCTTCAGCTTTGTCAGCATCTTCTTGAGCATCTTTTGCTTCTTCTACTTTTTCTTCAGCTTTTTCTTCTGCTGGAGCTTCTGTTTTAGTAGTTGTTTCTGTTGGTTCTTCAGCTTTCTTGTCTGCTGAGTTTCCACATGCTGTTAGCACTAAAGATAGAGCTAGTAGTGATAGTAATTTTTTCATTTGTACCCTCCTAAATTTTCTTGTGTACCCATTCTCCTTTGTTGAATCTGTATCTTAAACTTACAAACCTTGATGCTTGGTCAGATAGGATACCAATCCAGATACCAGCTAGTCCTAAGTTTAGTATGTTAACACAGATAAGAGTTACTATTGATCTGATCAATGTAACAGATACTAGTGCAACTCCTAAGGTATATTTTACATCACCTGCGGCTCTTAAGCAACCCCCATAGATAATTTGTGATATTTGTATGAGGTTGATAAATATCAAGAACCTTGAAATTTCAACACCCATGTCGAGTAAATGTTCTTTATTAAAAAATATAGAAAATATGCTTCTTCCGAAAAATATCAATATTGCTGATATTATTATAGATGCTAAAAAGCCTATTTGCTGGCAGGTTTTGCCGTATTTTTTAGCTTCTTCTTTAAGGCCTGCACCGAGGGCATTTCCTGTTAGGGCTATGGCTGCTACTTGCATACCATCTCCTAGGGAAAATGACACGGATAGGAAGTTCATTCCAACATTGTGGGCCGCAAAGGCATCTGTTCCTAGTTTTGCAGCTGTGATTGCTGTTACTAAGAATCCCACCCTGGCTGATACGTTTTCTATGAAGATATTTACTGCTAGGTTTTTGATTTCTTTTGCAATTTCTAGTGAAAATTTAAATTTAGTTTTTATTATTTGGCTTAAGCTCATATAAGAAGTTTTTGAAAGTAGACTTATTATACACATTATTGATGCTACTACTGTACCTAAAACTGTGGCAAGGGCTGCACCGGCTACTCCCATTTTTGGAAATCCAAATTTACCATTTATGAGTAGGAAGTTAAATCCAATATTTACAAAAGATGATACAAGATTTGAAAAGAAGGCTATCCTTGTATTGCCACATCCCCTGTGGGCAGCATTTATTAGCATTGATAGGCAGTTAAAGAACATTCCCACCATGGTTATGATGTAATACTGGTAGGCTAGGTCGTGGGTATCTGCATTTGATCCGGCAAATTTAAGAATTGGATCAGCCAGAGGGATCATGATTAGATCTACCACTATTACAAAAAATATCATAATATAAAGCGCTGTTGTAAGGGTTTCATTTGCCTTAAATCTCTTACCTTCTCCTTGCCTACGGGCTACAAGTGCCGATACAGATGCATTTATGGAGAAGAAAACCGATAAGGCTATAAATTTTGGCTGGGTAACAAGTCCTATCGCTGATATGGCTGATGGGCCCATGCTTGATACCATGAAGGTATCTATCATACCTGCTATGGAAATAAATAAAAACTCAAGAACAGCTGGCCAGGCTATTTCAAGAGATTTTTTGAAATAGGCTTTATCTGCTATTTGCATTTTCCTATCCCTTTATAAGTGTGAGGTATTTTTCAATATTTACCTCGCTTGCACCAGGTTTATCTTTATCATTGGCCCTTAAAATTTTGATTATATCCTGGCAAGTCTTATCAATTGCAGCTTCTGAGTCATAATTTTTCAATTTATAGCCTATGAAAAGTCCATCGAACAAATCTCCAGACCCACCGACCTTGAGGTCTTGCTTGTCAAAATAGATTGTGAATTCATTTTTGCCATAGACTTTGACACAATCCTTATCTTCATCCTTACTAGAAGTTATAATCAATTCTTTCTTATTATCTTTAAAAGAATCTATATCAAGGTCTAAAAACTTTGCTTCTGTTTCATTTGGAATTACAATGTCAGCCAGGTCTATAAGGGACTTGTAATTTTCAATCTTTCCATCATCAAGACCTGGATAGAGGCTGCCATCATCACCCATTATTGGGTCTAGGATTATTGTTGTTTCATAGTCTAGATTTTCTAAAAAATCTCTTATTAGATTTCTTTGTTCAACATCATCGATATAGCCTATAAAGATTGTATCAAACTTAAAACCAAGTCTTGTCCAATTATTTAGGCAATCTTTAATGTAGCTATTTGTATTTAAAAATGCATTTCCGCCTAGGGAAAAGTTATTTGCAATCATTGCTGTTGGTAACAAAAAAACTTCCACATCCATGTAAGCTAAGACTGATGCCATAAGTCGTGCAGCAATCTTGCCCTTGGATACGAAGTCATTTAAAATTAAAACATTCTTCATTTAAACTCCTTATTCTCCTTATATATATCTTATGAACTTTAATTATATTGTCAAATATAAGAGAAAAATAAGTGGATTTGGGTATAATTACCATATGAACGAGAAGAAAAAATTATTGCTTAAAAAAGTTAAAGAAAATAAGTATGTCAAGAAGACTAAAAAGGGGATGGGCAGCCTTATATTCTCAAGAACTGGTCTTTTTGCCTTCTTGATAATCAGCCAGATTTTTATAATTTATGGACTTTATAGGCACTTTGCTATTGATGAATACTGGTTATTGGGAGGTTCTTCTGTTATTTCCTTTGTAATGATGATAATAATCCTGAATTTGGATGAAATGAATCCTTACATGAAGCTATCATGGTCACTATTTATCTTTGTGGCACCTCCCTTTGCCTTAGTTGCATTTTTAATGGCTCACTTTAGAATAGGCTACAGGAGGATACATAGGAGGGTATTAGAAATTGAGGCAGATGCAAGCAAAAATCACCACCAGGCAATGACTAAGGAAGCTGTTGAAAATATTGAAGATAAGAGGTTTATAAACCTAACTTCCTACCTTAAAAACACTGGGGGATTTCCTGTATACAATCAGACAAGGTCAGAGTATTATAAACTTGGTGATGACATGTTTAAGGCTATGATCAAGGATATTAGAAAGGCTGAAAGCTTTATCTTTATGGAGTTTTTCATCTTAGATTATGGCTATATGCGGGGAACTATTCTTGAAGAATTGGTTAAAAAAGTCAACCAAGGAGTCGAGGTAAGGCTTCTAATAGATGGGTCAAATCTCATTACTAGGCTTCACAGCGACTTTGAAAGGGAGATGGAAGACTTTGGTATCAAATTCAGGGTCTTTTCCAAGATGTATCCAATTATCTCAACCTACCTAAATAACAGGGACCACAGGAAGGTCATGGTTGTTGATGGCAAGTGGGGTTATACTGGTGGAATCAACCTTGCCGATGAATATATAAATAGGTATGAAAGGTTCGGCCATTGGAAGGATTGCGGTCTTAGGCTAGAAGGTCTGGGAGTAGACGCCCTTACCAATTTATTTTTGACCATGTGGAATGCAGCAAATCCTGAGACTGTAGTTGAAGATTATAACAAGTATTTAGTAGCCAAGCCTAGCAAAGACCACGATGGCTATTATGTGGCCTTTTCTGACAATCCAACTGACGATGAGAGGCTTTGCCAAAATATTTTCCTTGATATGGTAAATAATGCTAGAGACTATGTCTATGCCATGACTCCATACTTTATAGTAGATAATGAGATTATATCTGCCCTTCAAGCTGCGGCTAAAAAGGGGTTAGATGTGAGAATTTGTATACCTCACATACCGGATAAAAAAGTTGCCTTTAACCTTGCCAAGACTCATTTTGCGGAACTTATTAAGTATGGAGTTAAGATTTATGAATATACTCCAGGCTTTGTTCATTCAAAAACTTGGCTTGCTGATGGCAAGATTGGTATGGTTGGTACAATAAACCTTGACTATAGGGCCCTTTACCAAAACTTTGAATGCGGAGTCTTAATTTATAAATCCAAGTCCCTTGAGACTATAAAAGAAGACTTTGATGAGTTTTTCCAAGTTAGTCAACTTGTCACAGAAGAAGAAGTAAAAAATATGAAATTAAGAACAAAGCTAGCAGGTGCACTCCTAAAGCCATTTGCTCCTTTGATGTGAGTCCTAAGCCCAGTCTTAGGGCTTTTTTTCTTGACAATTATTAAGAAAGTCTATATAATTATTATATGATGTATGGCATATAACCAAACAATAAGGAGTTAAGATGTTTAAGCTAGATACTAGCTCTGACAGTCCTCTTTATATGCAAATAGTTGATCAGACAAAGATAGCTATAGCAAGTGGTATCTTTAGGAATGGCGATAAGTTTCCGTCAGTAAGAGACTTATCAAAAGAACTTTTGATCAACCAAACCACCGTATCCAAGGCGTTTAAGGAGCTGGCAAGTCAGGGAATCATTGAAAGTAAGCCAGGAGTAGGCACAATTATCAAGCTAGATGACAAAAAGATTAATCTAGAAAAGGAAGACTTTTTAAGGAAATTAGAAGAAGATATGTCCCAGGCGATTTTTTTGCAGGTGACTAAGGAAGAGATTATATCCCTTTATGAGAAAGTAAGAGGTGAGATAGATGATTTTTAAGGTTTCTAATATCACAAAGGCCTTTGGCAAAAACAAGGTCCTGGAAGATGTAAGCTTTGACCTAAAGCCAGGCACGATTACAGGCATAGTAGGCAGAAATGGGTCAGGCAAGACAACCCTCCTTAAAATCCTCTGCGGTATTTATAGGGCAGATTCTGGGAAATTTAGCCTGGATGGGAAAGAACTTACAGATGACCCAAAGCTAATTTCTCACATAGGATTTTTGCCAGATAGGTTTGACTACTTTTCTTTTTATAAGGCAAAGGATGTGCCAGATTTTTATAAGATAATTTATGAAAAATTTGATAGCGACTATTTCTTTTGCCAACTTAACAAAAACGAAATAGATCCTAATCAAACGATTAGAAACTTCTCCAAAGGTCAGAAAAATCTCCTAGGCCTAATTACAATTTTGGCAAGTGGGGCTGATATAATCCTTGTCGATGAAGTCCTTGATGGGATGGATGTCCTAAATAAAAAGCTAATCCTATCTTATTTATTAGATGCTAAGGAAGCTGGTAGGACAGTTCTTGCTTCAAGCCACGAGCTAGATTATCTGGCAGGAATTTGTGAAGAAATCCTCTACCTATCAAAGGATGGCAAGCTTAAAAACACAAGCCAAGACACTAAAAACATCAGAAAGGTCCAAGTAGTAGTCAAGGACAAACTCCCACAGACCCTGGCAGATAGTTCTGTGATAATATCATCCCTTGGCAGGGTCAAGGTAATTTTGATCAAGGCTGATGATAAGCTCTTAAGCGAATACCTATCAGATGATCAGATTGTCCAATACGATATCCTAGGTCTAAATATAGAAGACTACTTCTACATGGAAGCAGGAGGAAAAATATGAGAGATTTTAAGAAACTATTAAAAATATCCTGGAAAAGATATGCTATTTGGCTTATCCTTTTAGGATTTTTCCTAACTCTTTCAAATGTCCTTGGAGTAAAACAAAATATAGATTGGAATAAGAGAAGACTTTATTCTAGCATCATAGAGATTGAAAGGTACATGAATAAGGAAAGTGTCCACCTTGATGATCAGAAATTCGATGAAAAATATCTGGAAGATAGCAAAAAACTTGCTGAAGAATTTGCCAAAAAATACAAGCTTTCTAGAGACATGGATAGGAAGTTAAGTGAAGATGAATATGAAAAGATGGATAAAAATGGAATACTTGATAAGTATTATGCCTACGACGATTTTGTAAATATCGTAGAAGCATATAAGGATAATAAATTCCAGGCCGTAGATAATCTAACAATTACTATGAGCTTTACTATAGCTTTTATTTTCATCCTAGCCATGGCACTGACATCAATAGAAGAATCCCTAAACTATTACGACTTTACAAGGATGCTTCCTTGGTCAAAGAAAAAGGAATTTGTCATGAAGATAGGCATTTGCCTAGTCTTTGGTCTTGGCCTATTTATCATAAATTCTGTCATAGTTTGCGGACTTGTAAAAAGCTCAGTCTTTTCTGAAATTGCTAGCTTTGAAGGATTTGGGACTTTCATTTTAAAATCAATCCTATCTCTTATATCTGCTAGTATAGTTGGCGTTTCCCTAGGACTCCTTGCAGGAAATTTCTTAGGCCATATGGGACTTTCAGTAATTGCCATAGGCTTTATAGAATGGTTTAAGTTTATAGTACTCTCCTTTATGGCAGTATTTGGTGAAGGCCTTGCAAGTAGGGCAAATGATAGCTTTTATGCCTTTAAAAAGACTCTAAGCCCAGCCGGTCAAGTCTTTCTATCCTTAATTAATGTTAACTTTGAAAAGACATCATCCGTGTGGGCAGGTTTAGTTGTAGCCTTAATAATAGGGGTAGCCTCCTATTTTCTAATAGGCAAGTCATCTGCAGAAAGATCAGGCTACATGGTTAAGAATAAGGTGATTTCAAATATTTGCAAGTGGTCTGGCATCCTAAGCCTCACATCATTAATTTTTATGATAACAACAGGCATATTAAGCACTGATGTAACAAATATTTTTATAAATATCATAGCCTACGGCCTATCCCTCTTGATATCTTACAAGTTATTTGATATCCTATTTAAGATAAGACTTAAATTTTAGGAGTGAATAATGGCAAAAGATAGATTAACATGGAATGAATATTTTATGAGGTTGGCAGAAACAGTAGCTATGCGAGGAACTTGTGATAGGGCCTATGTGGGTTGTGTTATAGTAAATGGTGAAAATAGGATAGTATCAACAGGCTATAATGGATCTATTAAGGGCAATAGCCACTGCGATGAAATAGGCCACACCATGAGAGATGGCCACTGTATAGCCACAATACACGCTGAGATGAACGCCCTTTTGTATTGTGCCAAGGAAGGCATAAGTGTCAATAACTGCATCTGCTATGTGACCCATTTTCCTTGCCTAAATTGCACCAAGTCACTCATTCAGGCAGGCATCAAAAAAATTTATTACAGGAATGCCTATCGTGTGGATGATTATGCAATAGAGCTTTTAGAAAAAAATAATATAGAATATATAAAGATAGAAGATGATGAAGCTAATAGCATCTGACTTTGATGGGACAATCTTAATTGACGAGTCCATAAGCAAAAACGATATAAAAGCCATAAGAGATTTCCAAAATGCTGGAAATCTTTTTGGCCTTGTAACAGGTAGATCCTACCACAATCTTGCTCCTCTCATAGAAGGAAAAATAGCTCCGAACTTTATAATAGCCAACAATGGTGGCCATATCCTCGTAAGAGAAGATGAATCTTATAAGGAAATTTTCAAATCTGTAATCGAGAAGGCAAGTGCTCAAAAATTTGTCGACCTATATGAAAAAGATTATGAGGTTACAATCTTTACCGAAGATAGGAAGCTTTATGATTTAGAAGATGTAGATAAGGATATCATGGCCCTAGCCATCTACACAGAGGACCAAGTAGAAAATAGATATAAAGACCTATTTGATTTTCATTATTCAATAGGAGTAGTAGATGTAGTAAATAGAGGAATTGATAAGCAAAGGGGTATAGATATAATAAAGGACTATTATAAATACCAAGATGAAATCTACGCCATTGGCGATGATTACAATGACATAGTATTTTTAAAAGCGACCAAAAGGTCCTATACCCTATCTTATGTAACAAACCCTTATGTAAACGAGCTTTGTAAGTATAGGGTAGAATCGATTGCAGATTTAATCAAGGAGGTCATATGAAATATACAGAAGATGGCAGACAATACCACATAGGACTAAAAGAAGGCGATGTAGGAAGCTATGTAATCCTGCCAGGTGATCCTAAGAGAAGCGAAAAAATTGCCCAATACTTCGATAATCCAGTCAAAGTAGGCGACAATCGTGAATATATAACTTACACCGGCTACCTAGATGGAGTCAAGGTCTCAGTCACATCCACAGGCATAGGTGGTCCATCCGCAGCCATAGCTCTAGAAGAGCTAAGCAAAATCGGAGCTCATACCTTCATAAGAGTAGGTACTTGTGGGGGAATAGACCTAGATGTCAAAAGTGGGGACCTTGTCATAGGCCAGGCAGCAATCAGGGCAGAAGGCACCAGCAAGGAATACGCCCCAACTGAATTTCCAGCAGTGGCAGATTTTGAAATAACATCAGCCCTTAAGGAAAGTGCCAATAAAATGGGCCTAACAAGCCATGTGGGAGTAGTCCAGTGCAAGGATTCTTTCTACGGTCAGCACGAAGCAGACCTCATGCCAGTCTCCTATGAGCTCACCAACAAATGGGAAGCCTGGAAAAGACTAGGAACCCTAGCCAGCGAGATGGAATCAGCAGCCCTATTTACAGTAGGAAGATTTTTAAAAGTAAGGGTAGGTTCATGCTTTTTGGTAGTAGCCAACCAAGAAAGAGAAAGAAAGGGGCTAGATAATCCAGTAGTCCACGACACAGACATAGCTATAAGGCTTGGTATAGAAGCCCTTAGAAAATTAATAAAAGAAGATAAGTAATCAAAACCGCTAGAAATAGCGGTTTTTATATTATATTAATATGGGGCATATTTTTTATAAATAATCAAAAACAAAACCCAATAAAATTAAAAGAATTTTAGAAATTTATAAATATAAGACAATAAATAAGATTGATAAATCAAAAACTAAGTTGTACAGTATATTTGAAATATTAAGAATCGTTTTCAAAGGAGAAGAAATGAAAATAAAGCAAAACAAAGTACTAAAAGCATGCAGTTTAAGTTTAGCCTTACTATTAATAGGCGGTATAACAACAAGTCCAATTGCAAAGACCTTTGCTCAATCAGAAGCGAATCAGGTTATACCCAAAACCACAAAAACTGTAAGAATCCATTTTAATAAAGAAACGAAAAATTATAGTGTTTGGGTGTGGTATGATGGAGAAGATGGAAAAGAATATAAATTTAACAAAAAAGATAGCTATGGTCCTTATATTGAGCTTGAAGTTAGCAAAGATGTAAAAACCATTAATTATATAATTGCTGATATAGCTAATGGTTGGAAAAAAGATGTTGAGCAAAATAGAATTTTTAATTTAAAAGATAATGATACAACAGAAATATGGGTCAAATCGGGAGTTGTAGAACACTATGTTACAAATCCAAATGGTCAAGATAATACTTCAAACTCTGGAAACGATTCTGATGGACTAGAAAAATCTAATAAGACTGTAATAAGAATATATTATTTAAGAAAAGATGTAAGAGGATGGGAAGTTTGGCTTTACAATGATAATTATGAATTAGTAAGGGCTAAGTTTGATAAAACTGACTCAAAAGGTCGTAAATATGCTGAGATAAGTCTTGATGGCAAATGTAAAGAAGTAAGGTACTTTATTGCTAAGGATAATGGCGCAATTAGGGAGTATGAGGGTACTAAAGATCAAAATGGATATAGGACCTTGATTATAAAGGATGATAAAGCAGAAGATCTCGTAAGAGCAAGCAACGAACCAGATTTAAATGAAAAAGAAACCATTACTTTTAGAGTCAAAAACGCTAAGGAAGGCTATGGAATATGGTATTGGCACGAAGGTGAAGAAGGAAAGTTCTTAGAACTTATTCCTGGAGAAGATGGATACTCATATGCAACAACTGAAGTACCAAAAGGACTTGATGAAATTCCATTCTTTGTAACTAATAGAAAAAAGGATGAAAATGGAGAATGGATGAGGGATATAGGTGGAGCAGATAAACGCAATAGAACTTTATATCCAAAGCATCAAAAGGGAATAGAGTTTGAATTTGGAAATCCGTCAACTAAAACTTATAATGATAAAATTACTAAAACAACCAGAACAGAAATTATCCAAGCCAAAGTAAGATACCAAGCTGACGAAAAAGTAGAATTCGGTCAACAAAAAGTAGAAAAATCTCCAGTAGATGGAGAAAAAGAAGTTACAACCGTATCTGAACCAGGTAAAGACCCTGTAGTAACAGAAAAAGTTACAAAAGAGCCAGAAAATGGACTAACCAAAGTAGGAAACAAGCAAGTAGAGACCAAGGAAAACGCTAATGGATCAACTACAACCACCACAACAATTTATGAAGTTAATCCAAAAACAGGCAAATTAGAAAACCCAACTGCAACAACAAAAACCAGCATGCCAGCAGGCACAATAGAAGACATTGCCAAAACAACAAAAATAGAAAGAAAAACTATACCAGGCAAAGTAACCTATGAGGCTGATGAAAGCTTAAATTTCAAAGAAAAGAAAGAAGAAAAAACTCCAGTAGATGGAGAAAAAGAAGTTACAACCGTATCTGAATCAGGTAAAGACCCTGTAGTAACAGAAAAAGTTACAAAAGAGCCAGAAAATGGACTAACCAAAGTAGGAAACAAGCAAGTAGAGACCAAGGAAAACGCTAATGGATCAACTACAACCACCACAACAATTTATGAAGTTAATCCAAAAACAGGCAAATTAGAAAACCCAACTGCAACAACAAAAACAAGCATGCCTGCTGGCACAATAGAAGATATAGCAAAAACTACCAAAACAAAGACAGAAATAGTTCCAGGCAAAATAAAATACCAAGCTGACGATAATCTAGCTTATGGAACAAAAGAAGTGGTAAAAGCTCCAGTAGATGGAGAAAAAGAAATCACAATCGTATCTCAGCCAGGCAAAGAAGATGAAGTAATAGAAAAAACAATCAAAGAAGCCAAAGATGGACTAACCAAAGTAGGAAACAAGCAAGTAGAGACCAAGGAAAACGCTAATGGATCAACTACAACCACCACAACAATTTATGAAGTTAATCCAAAAACAGGCAAATTAGAAAACCCAACTGCAACAACAAAAACAAGCATGCCTGCTGGCACAATAGAAGATATAGCAAAAACTACCAAAACAAAGACAGAAATAGTTCCAGGCAAAATAAAATACCAAGCTGACGATAATCTAGCTTATGGAACAAAAGAAGTGGTAAAAGCTCCAGTAGATGGAGAAAAAGAAATCACAATCGTATCTCAGCCAGGCAAAGAAGATGAAGTAATAGAAAAAACAATTAAAGAAGCCAAAGATGGATTAACCAAAGTAGGAAACAAGCAAGTAGAAACAAAGAAAAACGCAGATGGTTCAACAACCACAACTACAACAACCTACCAAGTAGATCCAGACACAGGTGAATTAACAAACCCAAATAAAACAATAAAAACCAGCATGCCAGCAGGAACAATAGAAGACATTGCCAAAACAACAAAAATAGAAAGAAAAACTATACCAGGCAAAGTAACCTATGAGGCTGATGAAAGCTTAAATTTCAAAGAAAAGAAAGAAGAAACAACTCCAGTAGACGGAGAAAAAGAAATCACAATCGTATCTCATCCAGGAAAAAAAGATATAGTAACAGAAAAAACAATCAAAGAAGCCAAAGATGGATTAACCAAAGTAGGAAACAAGAAAGTTGAAACTAAGACAAATGCTGACGGTTCAACTACAACCACAACCACAATCTACAAAGTAAATCCAGATACAGGTAAATTAGAAAACCCAACCTCTACAAGAAAAACAAGTATGCCAGCAGGAACAATCGAAGATATTGCTAAAACAAGAAAAGTAACAACCAAAAAAGTTCCAGGCAAAGTAAGATACCAAGCTGACGAAAATGTAGAATTCGGTCAACAAAAAGTAGAAAAAGCTCCAGTAGACGGAGAAAAAGAAATTACAACCGTATCTCAGCCAGGCAAAGAAGATGAAGTAATAGAAAAAACAATCAAAGAAGCCAAAGATGGACTAACCAAAGTAGGAAACAAGCAAGTAGAGACCAAGGAAAACGCTGATGGATCAACTACAATCATCACAACAATCTACGAAGTTAATCCAAAAACAGGCAAATTAGAAAAACCAACTACAACAACAGAAAAAACTGAACCAGAACAACCATCAGAACCATCAAAACAAGAATACCTATTAATCTTTAATGGAAATGCTGGAAGTCCAGCTGGCCAAAGAGTAAAAGTAAAAGATGGTGAAAAGATAGAAGTCATAAAAGAACCTACTAGAGATGGCTATAAGTTTATTAAATGGGTAATACTTGGTACAGACAAGACCTTTGATCTTAATGATAAGTTTAATAAAGATGTCCTAGCTAAAGATGATAAGGTCCTAATGCTAACTGCTGTATGGGAAAAAGTTGAAAAAGATACAAAACCAGGTAAAGATTTAGAAGAAAAACCAGGCAAGAAAGACCCAGAAAAGGAAAAACCAGGTAAGAAAGAGCCTGAGAAAGAAAAACCATCCAAGTCTAAAAAGGATAGGGATGATGACTATTATTGGGTATACTACAACCTAAGAGCCAATAATTTCAAGGAATTAGGCAAGACTTGTGGTAAAAATCTAAGGCTAAAAAGAAACTACGATGCCCTAAAGAAAGCTTATAATAAAAACCTAATCACATCAAAGGCAGCAAGATACCTACTAGATAAGTATCCAGAAACAGTAAAATCAGTAAGACATGAGCTAGAAAAACTCTTAGAAAGATCAGAAATCCTAAGGAAAGAAGCTTATGAACTTCTCAAAAAACTAGAAAATTGCTATGATTATTAAGAAGAAAACCGCTAGAAATAGCGGTTTTTCTTATGGGAAAATTCATAGGATAAGAGATTTGTAGAAATAATTGACAAGTGTTATAAACTGTTATATACTGTTATAGAGGAGAGGAAAGAATTTGAAAATAATTATTAAAAATGGCTCGCCAGTGCCAATTTATGAACAAATTAAAAATGCCATCAGGGATGAGATTTTAAAAGAAAATTTAAAAGCAGGTGAGAAACTTCCTTCTGTAAGGGCTCTTGCTCGTGAGCTTTCTATATCTATATTGACGGTAAAAAAGGCTTATGATGAGCTTGAGAGCGAAGGCTTTATAGAAAGCCGTCAGGGTCTTGGAACCTTTGTAGGAGAAGATGATCCAGGCCTTAGGAGAGAGGAGAAGCAAAAGAAATTGGAAGAAAGTTTGCTAAAAGCGATTGAAATATCAAAAGACTTGGCTATGGAAAAGGAAAATTTTTTAGAACTTGTAACTTATTTGTATGAAGGAGATTATAATGACTGATAAGATTCTTGCTAGAAATCTTAGTAAAACTTATGACAAATTTAAACTCGGACCAAATAATTTTGCCATCAAAAAAGGCTTTGTAACTGGCTTTATTGGCAAAAATGGCATGGGAAAGACCACTACTATCAAGGCCCTCTTATCCCTTATAAATTACGATGGGGAAATTTTTATAGATGGGAAAAAAATAGAAGATTTATCCTACCTTCAAGATGTGGGCCTTGTCATGGATGATTCATTTTTGGGCAAGGATTGGACCTTAGATTTGGTAAATGAGGCCATGAGTGTAGGTTATAAGAATTGGGAAGCTAGCACCTATTATGGATATCTTGAAAGGTTTGGCCTAGAAATGGAGAAAAAAGTTTCTGACCTATCAAGGGGAATGAAGATAAAGTTAATGCTTGCAGTAGCTCTTTCCCACCAGGCAAAAATCCTAATCCTAGATGAGCCAACAAGCGGCCTTGACCCTGCCATGAGGGATGAACTTGTGGATATGATTTTAGACTTTATGGAAGATCCCAATCATACAGTTTTATTTTCTACTCACATAACTCAAGATCTCGATAGGATAGCAGATTATATTATCTTTATAGACCAGGGGAAAATCGTCTTTGAAGGCAGTAAGGATGAATTTTATGATAAATTTTTACTAATAAAGGGTGGCTTAGACGATTTTGAAAAGATAAAAAACCTTAAAATTTATGGAAAAAAGAAGAGCCAATATAATTTTGAGGCCCTAGTCTCAAGAGAAGGCTATAAGGAAGATGAAGCCTTGGTGGTAGAAGTGCCAAGTATTGACCAGATAATGATTTATTATGGGAGGATATGATGGATATTAAAAAACAAATTAAACTAGATATAATTTCAATGAAACCCTATTATACTTTGAAAAATTTAATCATACCATTAGGTATAGTTCTTATTTATTCCTATATTAATAAATCTCCTTTCGTAATGCTATCAATGACTTTGTCATTTGCGGTAATTTTTTCAACCTTTCCATTTTTACTAGGAGAAAATTCTGGAATTGATGGCTTATATAAGATTTTTTCTATTGATAGCAAAAAGGTTGTCATAGGTAGGTATATCCTAGCTGGTTTTATTTTTATATTTGCAAACCTAATTGGATTTTCAATCTATATTATAATTTCTCTTATAAAAAATATGCCAGTAGGCCTTGATATGTCGATGCTTATAGGAATTAACTTTATTATATATTCGGTAATAATTTCCTTTCAATATCCAATGTTTTTTAAATACGGTTATACAAAAGCTAAGACTTTTGGATATTTACCGATACTTATTATTGGGATATTAGGAATGGTCATAGGAGCTTTTATAAAAGACTTTGGACCAATTCTAAAGTTTGTAGAGGAAAATGAATCGATGATTGTAATCGGACTTGTCATCCTTATTGTCATTTTTCTTACAATTTCAATCAAACTTTCTATTAATTTTTACAAAAAAAGAGATTTTTAAAGTAAAAATCGTCCCAACTTTTTAAGGTCTGGGACGATTTTTTTTATTCTATTATTTCAATATCCACTAATGGGAGGATGTCTATTATTTGATCTCTTGTTGGTAGGTCTAGGACTCTGGCTGTGGCAGATGCTGCTGCTACTGCTACCATGTAAGATTCGATTGGGTCGTTATCTCTAACAATTGTACCTATAAAGCCACCTATCATGGCATCCCTGCAGGCTACTGTGTTTATGATTTCGCTATCATCTTCTACTGGAGCTGCTGCATAGACCCCATCACTTGTAAAGAACATGGATCCTTCAGAACCGTAGGATATTATTACGTATTTAGCTCCCATTTTGATTAGTTCCTTGCCATAAGGGATATAGTCCATCTTATCTTCGATTTTGACATTAAAGATTTCTTCTATATCTTCTCCGTTTGGTTTTACTAGGAGTGGGCCATTTTTCACCATGTTTAGGAGGTATTGGCTTGGTACATCTGCTACGAAGTAGGCTCCGTTGGCTTTTGCTATTTCTACCATCCTGTCATAGATGTCGGAATCTTCGCCGTTTTCCATTGGAGGTACTGATCCACCAAAGATTATAGTATCTCCTTCCCTTACTCTGGCTAGGTAGTAAAGGAGTTCTTCGACTTCTTCTGAGGATATGGTTGGACCTTGGAAGTTTATTACAGTTTCTTCTAGATTTTCAAAGATTTTGATGTTAATTCTGTTATTTTCTTTTATATCTACAAAGTCTGCTAGGATATCTTCCTTGCTTAACCAGTCTTTGATAAATAGGCCTTGGTAGCCTCCAGTGAAGCCTGTAGCTGTGGTTGGTATCCTAATTTGTGATAGGATTCTTGATACGTTTATTGCTTTACCACCTGGTAGGGTTCTTTCTGTTTTGATGTTGTTGTTGTAGCCTGGATTTAGCTTATCTACCTCTACATAGAGGTCTATAGATGGGTTTAGGGTTACTGTATAAATCATTTTTTCCTCTTTCATATATTTAAGTTTCTTACCTGGTCTATTACTTCTTCCATGTGCATGCCGTGGCTGCCTTTGACAAAGACAAGGGAACATGGGCTTATTAGGGATTTTAATTTCTCTACTAAGCCATCCTTATGTTCAAAATAGAAGCACTTATTAGGCTTGAAATTTTGAAGGGCACCCTCATACATGTGGGCTGATAGGGGACCGTAGAACAGGCAATAGTCGATTTTTTTTGGATCGATTTTTTCTCCTACTTGGTAGTGGAGTTTTGCTTCATCTTCGCCTAGCTCTAGCATATCTGATAGGCAAATAATTTTTTTATTGTAGCCAAATAATTCATATACTGTCTCAAGGCCTGCAAGGAGGGCTTGTGGATTTGACTTGTAGGAATCATCTAGGACATCAAAGCCATTTAGCTCTAAGAGTTCAGACCTATTTTGGCTTGATTTTGCCTTCATAAGGCCCTTATCAATTGTTTTTTTATCTAGGCCAAAGATTTGGGCTATCATTACTACAGCTGCCGCATTGTAGACATTGTGCTTGCCAATTAGTGGGATTTCGTAAAGGTCGTCCTTATTTGAAAACCTTAATTTTGATGATGGTGACTTTTCAAAATTTATCCTAAAGTCTGCTTCAGGATCTGTACCAAAGGATAGGACTTTTTGCTTGATAGCATAAGTAGGGACTTCTTCCTTCATGGTTGGGTCATCTATATTATAGATGAAGGTTCCATCCTCTGTCATTCCTTCAAGGATTTCAAGCTTGGCCTTTAGGATGCCTGACTTGCTCTTAAGGTTGTGAAGGTGGCTATCACCTATATTTGTGATCATTGATATGTCAGGTCTTACAATCCTACTTGTTAGGGAAATATCTCCAAAATTATCTGTACCTAACTCTATTACAGCTATTTCGCAATCATCATCTAGGGATAGGACTGTCTTTGGTACTCCTATTTCGTTGTTGAGATTACCTTTGGTCTTTTGGGTCTTAAATTTCTCGCTTAAGATGGTTGCAAGGAGGTCCTTTGTAGTTGTCTTGCCATTTGATCCTGTTATGGCAACTACCTTACACTTAAGCTCGTCCCTATAGGCCTTAGCCAAGTCTTGGAGGGCCTTTTTTGTATCTTCTACCCTTATGTAAGGGATGGTGACATTTTTATTTATCTTATAATCCTTATCCACAATAAAGGCGGCTGCTCCCTTTTCTTCGCACTCTTTGATGAAGATTCTCCCATCAAAGACCTCGCCAACTAGGGGGATGTAAAGCTCGCCTGGATCTATGGTTCTAGAATCTGTTGAAACTCCACAGATTTCAATATCTGAAAAAGCCTCGTCAGAAAGTTCGCCACCAATCATTTTCGATATGTGGCTAAGACTTCTTTTAATCATAAAGCCCTCCTAAAACCATCTTCTATAAGCTTATCTAAAAGCTCACTGAAAGATATTTGGTAGAGGGATTCTGCCATTCTTCCGAAAAATGAAGAAGGAGTAAAGCCTGGGAAGGTATTGATTTCGTTGATGAAAAATTCCTTATCTTTTGTATAAAAGATATCAACTCTGGCAAAACCTTCGCATCCACATGCCTTATAGCAGGCCTTGGCGAAGTCACGACCTCTGTCATATTCATCTTCTTCCATGTGATAAGGGAGCTCTTCTCTAGTAGATTTTGAAAAGTATTTAGCATCGTAGTCTAAAAATACGTGGTCAGTGATGTAGGCAGCTGGGAGTGACACATCAATTTTTGAACCATCACCAAGAACAGCAAATTCAATTTCTTGGCCTACAATTAATTCTTCAACAAGGACCTTGCGGTCATATTTTAAAGCCTCAAGGCCAGCCTTTTTGAAATCTTCCTTGCTATCAACTCTAGAAACTCCAACAGAAGAACCATTGGCAGATGGCTTTACAATTAGAGGAAGTCCGATTTCTTTTATACATTCATCTATAAAGCTATCTGTGAAATCCTCCTTATAAGCATATTTGTATTTAGCTTGTTTAAGGCCGTTTTTTTCAAATATATCATTGCTTGTAACCTTATCCATGCAAATAGCAGAAGATAAAAGGCCGTTACCGATGTAATTTAGGCCGGTGGCATCCAAAAAGCCTTGGATAGTACCATCTTCCCCATAGGTCCCATGGACAACTGGTAGGATAATTGTGGATGCTAGGTCATTTTTGCTTACTTCTATAAGGAATTCTGCGATAGATTCTTGTCTTGACTTATCAATTGTCTTAACTAAAGAAAATTCATCAGACTCGTCGTAATCAAAAAAAGTTGGTGAGAATTTTCCTTCCTTATCTATATATATAAGATTTATATTGTATTTTTCTTTATTTAAATTTTTGGCAATATTAAGAGCACTTCTAAGGGCAATATCATGCTCGCTAGAAGGGCCGCCACATAGGATGTAGACAGTTTTCATACTTTCTCTCTTTCATTTATATATCTATGTAAATTTTACTCTTATTAAGAATATGGGCAAATCAAATAGCTATTATAAGGAAGTTAAGAAATAAGAAGAAGAAAATTGTTACAAAATAAAAACTAATTATAAAGGAAATGTGTAGGAATTTGCCCATAATTTACTGAAAATACTCAAAAAAGACTTTGGTAAAAGGCTTATGCTTTGATAAAAATCTGGGGAAAACGCTTGAAATTCTAAGCTTTAAAAATTTTGTAAAGATTTTGTAATATTTAGACGAATCTACATAATTTCCACACAATTAAAAGTTATACTAGGTCTTGTAAAAAAGATTTGTTATCAAATTGTAACTATTGTTACAAAATGCTAGCAAGGTTAAAGAAAAAAATAATTTACTTTATATAGAAAGATTAAAGAGGAGAAGAAAATGAAAATTTTTACTAAATACGCCCTAGCGGCAGCCCTAGTTATACCGTCTGTATTTGGCCTAACAGGAAGAAATGCAGAAGCAGCAAGTGCTGTACTTAATAAAAACGCAGCTAACGGTGTAAATGTTAGAAGTGAAGCAAAACTTGGTGATAATATCATAGGCCTTATCGATGATCAAGACGTTTATGAAATCAAAAATGAAAAAGATGGTTGGTTTGAAATCGAATTTGATGGCAAAAAAGCTTTCGTATCAAGCGACCTTTTCCACCTACTTGAAGAAACAGAAGTAGTAAGCGCTACAAACTTCAGAAGTGAAGATAATCTAAATTCAGACGTAATCGAAGTGCTAGATGCTGGTAAAAAGGTAGAGGCAATTGATGTGGCTGAAAATGGTTTTGTAAAGGTAAAAGTAGATGATAAGGAAGGATTTATCCACTATAGTCTACTAAAAAGCTTTAGAGATAGACAAGATGTCTATGCCCAAGTAAATCAAACACAAACAAGCACAAATAATAATGTTAAGGCTAATAATTACCAAACCCAAACAAATTATTATCAAGCTCCAGCACAAAATACCCAAAGTCAAGCACCAGCTCAAAACACAAATGAATCTTACCAAGGATCTTCAAACTGGGCTAAGGAATGGATAGCTCAAAGAGAATCAGGTGGTTCTTACCAAGCTTACAACCCAAGAGGTGGATACTATGGTAGATACCAACTTAACCCATCCCTAATCTCTTACGGAGCAAGCCCAGCTGAACAAGAAGCTGCAGCAGATAACTATGTAGCTCAAAGATATGGTTCATGGGAAAATGCCCAAGCTTTCTGGCAAAGAAATGGCTGGTATTAAGCTAAAAATTAAGTAAAGAATGAAATGTAGCAGGATTTATCCACGATGGATAGGTCTTTGCTACATTTTTTATTTGTTGACAAAAACAAAAATTTTTAATATACTTTTATTAAGTGAAAGTGAAATCGATTACAGATTTTTATTAAAATATAAAAGCTTGAAAATTTGAAACAGCCCTAACTTGTTGGCTGTTTTAATATTTTTTGCTAAGTTATTTATGTTTTGCTTTCAGAAAAATTTTATAAGGAGGAATTATGTTTAAAAGATTTAAAAATCTTATACTCTGTCTATTAGTCCTAGTGACTATGGTTGCTTGTTCTTCTAAACCAGAAAAGAAGATAATAAGGATTGGCCACAACCAATCGCAAAACCATCCTACTCACCTTGGACTCTTAGCCTTTGAAAAATATGTGGAAAATGAGCTTGGAGATAAGTATGATATCCAAGTTTTCCCATCAGAACTATTAGGTAGCCAAACTGACATGGTCCAGCTTACTCAGACTGGAGCTATAAATATGGTTGTTGCAAGTAACTCAATACTTGAAACTTTTGATGATGTTTATGAAATATTTAACCTACCATATTTGTTTGCTTCAAGCGAGGCCTACCATGCAGTTATGGATGATAAGTCTATAACAGATCCAATCTTCACCTCTACAAGAGATGGGGGATTTGAGGCTGTTACCTGGCTTGATGCTGGTTCAAGGTCATTTTATACCAAAGATAAACCTATAGAAAAACCTGATGACCTTAAGGGTCTAAAGATAAGGGTTCAACAATCACCTACTAATGTTAGGATGATGAACCTACTTGGAGGATCTGCTTCTCCTATGGGCTTTGGTGAGGTTTACACAGCTCTTCAATCAGGAATTATTGATGGGGCTGAAAATAATGAAATGAGTCTTACAGACAATGGCCACGGCGAGGTGTGCAAGTATTATTCATATGATATGCACCAAATGATTCCTGATATTGTCCTTGCTAATTATGAATGGTTAGAGTCTCTTGGGGAAGACAGGAAGGTATTTGACGAGGGCTTTAAAGTTTTAAATAAGGTCCAAAGAGAAGAATGGGTAAGTGCTGTGGATAAGGCAAAAGAAGGAGCCAAGAAGCTTGGAGTAAACTTTATCTATCCAGACCAAAAGCCATTTGTTGAGGCTGTTGCGCCACTTACAGAAGAGGTTCTAAATAGGAATGAAAAATTAAAACCATTCTATGAAAAAATTCAAGAATATAACAAGAAATACCCAGCTAAGGAGGAAGCTAAATGAGAAAAGCACTAGATAATTTAATGAAAATCTTATCAGCAGGCACCCTTCTTGCTATGCTTTTATTTGTAGTTTGGCAAGTATTTACCAGATATATCCTAGGCAAGCCATCAACATGGTCTGAAGAGCTAGTAGGATATTTATTTGCCTGGTCAACTCTTTTTGGAGCAGGCCTTGTGGTAAGTGAAAGAGGCCATATGAATATACCTGTTCTAATCGATACAAAATCGGTCAAAACACAAAAATATGCAGCTATATTTTCTGAAGTAATTATTTTTATTTTTTCTCTAGTAGTTCTTAGCTACGGAGGAATCAGGATTACAAAGCTTGCCCTAAACCAAATGACTTCATCACTAGGTTTGCCAATAGGTTTGTTTTATATACCTCTTCCAATAGCAGGAGTTATTAATATGATCTTTTGTATACTTAATATCAAAGATATCCTAGCAGGTAAGGTTAAATTCTTTAAGGCAGCAAGTGCTTCAGAGATTTCTGAAAGAATTGCCAATGAAGCAAGCGAAGTAAGCAAATATGAAAGCGAAGGAGGTAAGTAATGGGTGGACAAGCTTTAGCAGTTATATTAATAGTTTTAGCCTCCTTACTTATATTAGGAGTGCCAATTGCCTTTTCAATTGGTATAGCATCAATCGTTACAATTCTTGCCACAATTCCGCTAAATGTTGCGGTACTAACAGCAGCACAAAGGACCTTTGTAGGCATGGGATCATTTACCCTTACAGCCATCCCATTTTTTATCCTAGCAGGTAACTTTATGAATGAGGGTGGTATAGCCAAGAGATTAGTAGATTTTGTAATGGCAATCCTTGGTAAATTACCAGGTGCCCTTCTTGTTACAAATATAGGGGCCAACGCTCTTTTTGGAGCAATCTCTGGATCTGCATCAGCAGCTGCAGCAGCTGTTGGATCAATGGTTAAGGAAGGCGAGGACAAATTAGGTTATGATAAGGCCTTATCTGCAGCTTCAAATGGAGCAAGTGCACCAGCAGGACTTTTGATTCCGCCATCAAATGCCCTAATCACCTATTCTTTAGTATCAGGTGGTACATCAGTAGCTGCCCTATTTTTGGCAGGCTATATACCAGGTCTTATATGGAGCTTGGCTTGTATAATAATTGCAATCTTTGTAGCTAAGAAGAAAGGTTATAAGGGCACTGAAGGAAAATTCTCCTGGTCTAACCTAGGAAGGGCTACAATAGCAGCCATACCATCTCTAGGCTTAATTATAGTAGTAATAGGCGGTATAGTAGCCGGAGTATTTACGGCTACAGAAGGTTCAGCTATTTCAGTAGTCTATTCCCTAATACTTGGCCTAGTTTATAAGAATCTTAACTTTAAAAAGATAATAAATATCCTAGTAGAATCAGCTAAGATGAGTGCTATAGTTGTCTTTTTGATAGGTGTTTCTAACATCCTATCATGGGTAATGGCCTTTACCGGTATCCCACAAATGATTGGTGAAAGCCTCTTATCAATTACAGATAATCCTATAATTATCTTATTGATAATGAATGTGATCTTATTAATATCAGGAACCTTTATGGATGTAACCCCTGCTATATTAATTTTTACACCTTTATTTTTACCTATTGTCCAAGAGTTTGGTATCCATCCTGTTCACTTTGGACTTATAATAGTTTATAACCTATGTATAGGCAATATTACTCCACCAGTTGGTAACACCTTATTTGTTGCAATCAAAATTGGGGATACAAGCCTTGCCAAGGTTATGCCATATATGATAAGGTACTATGCACTAATTTTATTAGGTTTATTACTTGTAACTTATGTTCCAGCTGTAACTATGTTTTTACCACAATTAGCAGGACTAATATAGAAAAAGAGGGGCTGTTGCAAAACTATGAATAACTATCGTCCCATCATTAGAGGGTTCTCTTAGAAAATTTTTTACCTAGCCTGCCGGCTCATGGAGGCAAAATTTTCGTGGAGGTTCCTCTAATGATTTGGGACGATTTATTCATTCTGCAACAGTCCCTTTTTAATTTTCAAAAATATAGGTACAATAAGACTAATGGAGGAGCGTATGAAAGCAATATTGACAATAATTGGCAAGGATAGACCAGGAATTATTTATGAAGTGACAAAAATTCTCTTCAAATATAATATAAATATCTTGGACATGAGCCAAACCATAATGGAAGATAAATTTGTAGCTATGTTAAATATAGACATGAACCAGGCAAAGGCGGATTTTGCTGAAATTTCAAAGAGCTTTGAAGACTTATCAGAGGCGACAGGCCTAGATATAAGAATACAAAATGAAAAGCTCTTTGATGCTATGACAAGGGTTTGATATGGATAAGACCAATATTTTAGAAACCATAAAGATGCTTGATGAAGAAAATCTTGACATTAGGACCTTAACAATGGGCATTAGCCTTTTTGATTGTATAGATCCAGATTATGAAAAGGCTTGTGCCAAGATTTATGACAAGCTAATTAGAGAGACTAAGGATTTTATAAAGATATCAAAGGAAGTGTCAAAAATCTACGGAGTACCAATCATAAATAACAGGATTTCAGTGACACCTATATCTATGATAGGGGCAGCAACTGACCTTGACGACTACACACCCTTTGCAAAAGTCCTAGATAAGGCTGCTAAAGACATCGGGGTAGACTTTATCGGTGGTTTTTCTGCCCTTGTAGAAAAAGGAATGACAAAAGCTGATGAGATATTAATTAAATCTATTCCAAAGGCCTTGGCCCAAACAGATTTGGTTTGCGGGTCAATTAATGTTGGTTCTAGCAAGGCTGGGATAAATATGGATGCTGTGGCCCTTTGTGGCCAAACTATAAAGGACTTGGCAGCAAATACCGACGATGCCTTCGGTTGCGCAAAGCTAGTTGTCTTTGCAAACGCAGTTGATGACAATCCCTTCATGGCAGGAGCCTTCCATGGAGTAGGTGAAGCTGAAACTGTTATAAGTGTAGGAATTTCAGGTCCTGGTGTAGTAAAGGCAGCCATAGAAAATAAAAAAGACTTACCAATCAATGAAATTTATGAAATAATCAAGAAAACCGCCTTCAAAATTACAAGGATGGGAGAATTGATTTGCAAGGAAGTTTGCGAAAAACTTGGTAAGAACTTTGGAATTGTAGACCTTTCCCTTGCCCCAACGCCTGCAATTGGGGACTCTGTAGGAAGAATCCTTGAAGAAATTGGCATCGACCATGTAGGAGGCCATGGAACAATAGCAGCTCTTGCTATGCTAAATGATGCAGTCAAAAAAGGTGGAATTATGGCAAGCTCCAGGGTCGGTGGCCTATCAGGAGCCTTTATACCTGTTAGTGAAGATGAGGGAATGATAGAAGCTGCTGGCAAGGGCTATATTTCTTTTGACAAGCTTGAAGCCATGACCTGTGTATGCTCTGTAGGCCTTGATATGATAGCAATCCCAGGCAAGATATCAGCTACATCCATCGGGGCAATGATTGCCGATGAGGCAGCCCTTGGGGTAATAAATAATAAGACAACAGCTGTTAGAATAATCCCAGTTCCGGGTAAAGATGTAGGTGACAGGGTAGAATTTGGTGGCCTCTTAGGCTATGCACCAATAATGGATGTAGGCGAGTCTAATTCAGATATAATGATAAAAAGAGGCGGCCACATACCAGCTCCTGTCCACTCATTTAAAAATTAAGGAGATAATATGACAAATCCAATAGTAACATTTGAAATGGAAAGCGGAGATGAGATAAAGTTAGAACTTTTCCCAGAAATCGCTCCAAATACAGTTAAAAACTTTATATCACTAGTAAATCACGATTTTTATGACGGACTAATCTTTCACAGGGTCATCAAAAATTTCATGATCCAAGGAGGAGATCCTGAAGGAACAGGCATGGGAGGCCCAGGCTATGCTATAAAAGGGGAATTTTCTCAAAATGGTTTTAGAAATGACCTAAAACACGATAGGGGAGTAATCTCCATGGCAAGAAGCTTCATGCCAGATTCAGCCGGCAGTCAATTTTTTATCATGCATAAGGATAGCCCACACCTAGACGGAGCCTATGCGGCCTTTGGTAAGGTCATCGAAGGAATGGATGTGGTAGATAAGATAGCAGAAGCAAAAACTGACAGAAATGACAGACCAAAAGAAGAGGTAAAAATCGCAAAGGCAAGCGTAGACACCTTTGGTCTTGACTACGATGAGCCTGAAATAATAGAGTAATAAAAAATCTAGCCTAGGATTCTTATCCAACAGGCTAGATTTTTTAAAATACCATTAAAGATTGTTTTGAATATTCGATAATTTCTTCTACAAGATCATCAATGTTTTCAGTTTCAAGCTCAAGTGCCTTATATAGTCCTGCAAAGTTAAGGCCGGCAAGAACTTTGACATTGGGAAATTTTCCCAAGGTCAGAACTGCCCTATTAAAGGGAGTTCCCCCTGCCATATCGGCAAAAACTATAATATTTTTACAAGAATCAGCCAGACTATGGTAAGCTGCTTCAATTCTTTGATCAAAATCTTCATAAGATTGATTTTTCTTAAATTCTTCAATTCTAATATTATCAAATTCTCCAGCGACCATCTTTACAGCTGAATAGACCCCACTTGCAAGAGAAGCGTGGCTTACAGCGATGATTCCGTTTGTCATAAAAACTCCTTAGTATTTACTTAAATTACTATAATAATTGTAAGATAAAATAAATTACTTGTCAATTATCATTGGCTCTTGACATAAATACCAATTTCATATACAGTAATATAAAATGGTAATTACCATACTTAGGAAATTTTAGGTACAAAGGAGATTTGTGATGTTACTTGATAAGACAAAGTTAGAAGAAAGAGATTTTAAAAACACCTATACAGAGATTTTTGCCCAGGCTAACACTTGGCTAGAAATTTATAGTTTATATGAAGAAAGAAAAGCTGATATAGAAGATTACCTTGCAAAGATTGGCAAAGATTGCAAGGTAATCTTTACAGGGGCAGGCACCAGCGAATATGTTGGAAATATCGCAACAGACTACCTAAAAAGTCACGGAGACTTTGAATTTGAATCAATAGCTACAACAGATCTTGTATCAGCCCCTTATCTTCACTTTGAAAAGGGCAGGAAGACCCTCTTAGTATCTTTTGCTAGAAGCGGAAATTCGCCAGAATCCCTAGCGGCTGTAGAGCTTGGTGGACAGCTAGTAGATGACTTCTACAACCTTCCAATAACCTGTGCAGAAAATGGAAAACTAGCAGCAAATCTAAAAGAAGATCCAAAATCATATGTATTCTTAAACCCAGAATACACCAATGACAAGGGTTTTGCCATGACAAACTCCTTTTCATCAATGCTCCTAGCAAGTCTATTAATCTTTGATACAAAAACACAGAATAAGGCAGAAATAGTAGAAAAACTATCAACAATAGCCAAAGAAATTTATGAAAGAAGTCAAGAAATAGAAGACCTAGTAAACTCTGACTTCGACAGAGTAGTCTATCTGGGATCAGGCCCACTAGGAAAACTAACCAAAGAAGCAAGACTAAAAATTCTAGAACTCACAGCAGGCAAAGTAGCAACAATCTGGGATAGCTCCATGGGCTTTAGACATGGCCCAAAATCCTTCATAAACGAAAAGACCCTAGTCATATCATTTGTATCAGAAAATGAATACACCAAAGCCTACGACATAGACATCCTAGACGAAATAAAATCGGATGGAATTGCTCCTAAAATAATAGGCATAACAAATGAAGAAATAAATCGCCCATATGAATTTGTACTAAAATCAGAAGGGATAAATGATGCCTACCTAGCAGCAGCTTATATAGTATTTGCTCAGCTAGTATCATTAATAACAAGCCTAAGAGTAGGAAATACACCAGACAATCCATCAGCAAGTCACACAGTAAATAGAGTTGTAAAAGGCGTAACAATCCACGAGTATAAGTAATGTCAAGCCTATATTCAAATCTCATAGACGACTTGATGGTAAAAATATCCACCATGGAAAAGGGAGCCAAGCTTCCATCAGAAAGACAGCTATGCTATGATTATAAAGTATCAAGGACAACAGTAAGAAAAGCCTTAGGATATTTAGTAAACTCAGGCATCCTCTATCAAGTCCAAGGCAGGGGGACCTTCGTCAGGGAAAGTAATAAGGAAAACTTATCAAACTACTATTCCTTTACAGAACAAACCAGAAAAAATGGCAAAACACCAAAATCCCTAGTCCTAAGCTTTGAAATAAGACAGGCAAGTCCCGAAGAAAGAGAAATCTTTGAAGAAAAGGAAGGCTTTAAGGTCATTGCCTTTACAAGACTAAGAATTGCAGATGACCTAGCCATGATGCATGAAACAACCCTCATCCCTTATGAGAGGTTCAAGGAAATCGACAAAAATCTACTAGAAAATAAACCCCTATATGATATTTTCGAAGAAGATTATAAGTCAAAGATTTATAATATAAAGGAAAGATTTTCGGTATCGTCTATGACAAGTCAAGTGGCAAAAACGATGAACCTAGAGGATAAGAGCCCTTGCCTTAAAATAAGCAGGCTGTCCTACGATTTAGAAGATGATCTTATAGAATATACCCTATCCTGCGCAAGGGCAGACCTCTTCTATTATGAAACTTCATATACCCACAGCTAAAAATCAGCCCTATCATTTGGGCTGATTTTTATGTGCTTACTTATTTTCGTAAATTTTTAAAAGCTCTTGCAAGAGTTTTATTTTTTCTGCGTTCTTCTTGCCTTCATCTGTATCTTTTCTGAGCATCCTTGGATTCATTATCTCAACTTCCTTAATGTTTGGGGTGTAGGATGAAACCTTATCTGTGATTGATTCATAGGTCTTATGTTCAGCAAGGGCTACGTGGTGGGAGTTAAAGACTAGGGTATAGCCTGCAATTCCTGTTTTGGCTTGGTAAGGCTTGGAGATGCCGCCATCTATTACATAAAGCTTGCCGCCTGCCTTGATTGGACTTTCGCCAGCTTCTGTTATGACTGGTACGTGGCCATTTATTATCCTTCTTCTGGAGCCTGTAACTCCAAATTCATCCAGGATCATATCTACGATTTCTTCTTTTTCGCAAAGGTCGTAGTAAGGGTTGTAGTGCTCTTTTCTAAGGGCCTTATCATCTACAAAGACATTTTCAAAGTATGAATACTGGCTCTTTCCAAAAATTGGAGAATACCTGCCGCTTATTAAATACCACATCATATCCTTGGCAAAGAGGTCGTTTGTAAAGTAGGCATCCCTGGCTAGCCTATCAAATTTATCCATGAGGTTTTTGCCCTTGTAGGTCACACCTTTGATTTCGACTTCTTGGAGCTGGCCTTCCTTTGTAAGTGGGATGCAGCCGTGGAAGAGGAGAGACCCATTTTCTACCTGGTACATGGCTCCATTTTGGTAGAGGAATTTCACGTGAGCATTTAACTTGTCATTTTTGATGAAGTCTTGCTTTAGGACATGGATTACGTTTGCCTCTTCCTTGGTCAACTTGGATGGATTCTTTGGATCTATGGTAGGAAAGTTTGTATCCCTAAGCTTGGCGCCCTTATAGGTAAAATTATCAAAGTTTATGAATTTGAGGGCGTTTCTGTTATCCATATTCATATCAGGATTTCGCTCAATAAGTGCGTAGTCTAGCTTGTACCTGATTATAGAAATTGCCTTGTGCATCTTAGCAGCAGCTTCTAGGGTGATATTGTCATAAATATTATCGTCATAGATTCTTGGTTTAAAATATAGGCATGGGTCATCGCCATAAGTTTCCATGGCAAATTCAAAAAGGACCCTGAGGTTGATTCCGTAGCCATCTTCTAGCATGTCAAAGTTGTTGTATTTGATGGCATCTGCCACGCAAGCTGCAATTAGGGCAGTATTTCCAGCACAAGCTCCCATCCAGGCTACATCGTGGTTGCCCCATTGGAAGTCCACATTTGGGAAGGTTAGAAGTTCATCCATGATTATATGTGGGGATGGACCCCTGTCATAGATATCACCAACTATGTGGAGCTTATCGACAGATACCCTCTGGATTAGGGCACAGAGGACTTTTATAAAGTCATAGGCTGTTTGGTAGGAGACAATATTTGATACCAAGGATTCATAGTAGGCACGCTTGTTGTACTCGGAGTCGTTGGTGTAGAGGAGTTCGTCAAGGATTAGGTTATATTTTTGAGGGAACTTGCTCTTTACATAATCTTTTGGATACTTGGTTGAGACGAATTTGAGGAGGTTTATTAGCCTGTGAATGGTTATGGTAAGGTAGTCGGCGGTGATTTTTTCTTTAGTTCTTAGTTCTTTTAGGACAATGTCTGGGTCATAGATTAGCTTAGCTAGGTCATCCTGATCACGCTTTTCTAGGGTATCACCAAAGAGCTTTTGGATTTTATCCCTAATATTACCTGAGGCAGACCTGAGTAAATGCAAAAAGGCATCGCTTTCCCCATGTATATCAGAGAAAAAATATTCGGTTCCCTTAGGTAGGAACTGCTGGCTAGTTAGCAAAATTAGCTCATCTTGGATGGTGTTCTTGTTTGGGTAGAGGGTTTTGATTAGTTCATGGTAAGTTTTATCCATATTTTTTCCTTTCCTTAAAATTAAAAGAGCAAAGGCCCGAAAATCGGGCAATTACTCATTTCTTTCCTCTTTTACAAATGTTGATTTATCGTAGATTCTTTCATCTTCTGCTTTTTGAAAATCTTCTGCCAAATCAGGATCATAGGTCATATCGCTATTATCAGTCATGATTACCTTGTTGGTCTTTAAATTCTCGTGAGATTTTTTCTTTAGGTCATCTAAGTTTGTTTCCTTAATGATAAGGTCATCAGCCTTTTTGTTTTCTTCTGGCTCTTCATTAGGGACAGGCTCATTAGAAGCCTTAACTTCTTCTACTGCTGTATTTTGTTGCTCTTCAGAAGTTTCTTCATCCTCAGATATTTCGCTACTTTTATCAAGGGCTTCATTTTTAGAAACTTCTTCGGATGGCACTTCTATCTTAGCAGCCTTTTCTTGTTCTTTAATATCAGCTAGGGTTACTGGTTTTTTTTCTACCACTTCGTCCTTTTCCTCAGAATCTTTTTCCTCAGAATCAGTTACTTCTACATTGTCAGCGGCTTTTTCTTCTGATTCGGTATCTTTCTCAATTAGCTGACTGGTCTTTATTTTTGTCTGGCCATCGATTTTCACTTCTTCATTTTTAAGAAGCTTTACCTCATCAGATTTTAAAACATGATCAGAATTATCGGTATTGTTTTGGTTAATTTCGATGTATTCTGTCTTAGTTTGCTTAAATCCCTCTATTCCGTATATACCCCTAACTTTGCCAATTAAGCCTATAAGTGAATTTAATAATAAAAGTCCATTGAAGCCTACAAGGATAAATAGAAGTTTTTCCCTAAAAGTTATGAGTAAAAATCCATCTATAGCCAAAAATATTAGGGCAAAGAAAATATTTGATGGGTGGCTTTTGCCATTTTCTCCAGCCTTAAAGATATTTCTAGCGACAATTGTGTTAATAATAAAGGCAATTAATACTAAAATTAGGCTTAAGGGTTTTAGGATAGACCTGGCTATACTTGTGATCCCTATTAGGTCAAAGGCGGCTAAGTATAGGTTATTATCGACAAATACTATAAAGCCTACAGCAAAAAACAACAGGATGCTTATTATAGACCTAAAAAGGCCTGTTATTATTGAAAAAAATTTAATTAAGTCTTTCATATCTCCTCCATTACTTATATTATATCATAAATTTCTGATTGTTTATATATTTTATAAATGTATAATAGAAGAAAGATAAAAAAATACTATTAGATAATTGACAAATCTATATTATCTGATATCATATTTAGATAGTTTTATAAAATAGTTCCAAGAGAATATATAGAATATAAGGAGAAATCTCAATAAAAGACTTGAAGGTTGATTGTTTTGAAGTATAATATACAATTGCTAGAAATCTATTTATGGAGATTTTTTTTATCTTATAGACAAGTAGAATTTGTCATTTGAAGTTTGCAAACAGTAAGGAGTAACAATGGCCCAATATCACAAGAAGTTATATGGGAAAACCGAGAGAATGTCCTTCTCAAAGTTTCCTGAAGTCTTAGATTTACCAAATTTATTAAAAGTTCAAAAAGATTCATATGATTGGTTTATTAATGAAGGTCTTGGAGAAATCCTAGAAGACATTTCGCCAATTGAGGATTATAATGGCAAGCTCAGCCTTGAATTTACAGGCTATGAGTTTGAAAAAGAACCAAAGTATACCCTAAAAGAAGCTAAATACAAAGACTTAACCTATGCTAGAGACCTAAAGGTTATGGCTATCTTATTTAATAAAGAAACTGGTGAAATCAAAAGACAAGAAGTCTTCATGGGTGATTTCCCAATGATGACTGATTCTGCAACATTTGTTATAAATGGTGCTGAAAGAGTTATAGTAAGCCAGCTTGTAAGAAGTCCGGGCGTATATTATGCAGAAGAGACTGATAAGAGCGGGGATAAGCAATATTCATCCACAGTTATACCAAACCGTGGTGCATGGATAGAATTTGATACTGACGCCAGCCATACTGTAAATGTCAGATTAGATAGAACAAGAAAATTACCAGCTACAACCCTTGTTCGTGCCCTTTTATTTGAAACAGATGAGGAAATAATTGAGGCTCTAGGTGATACTAAACACTTAAGAAATACCCTAGAGAAGGAAAATTCTGAAACTAGCGAAGAAGCTTTAATAGAAATTTATAGAAAGCTTAAACCAGGTGATCCTGCTTCCCTAGAATCATCCACAACCCTAATAAATAACCTCCTCTTTGATGATAGAAGATACGACCTTGCCAGAGTTGGTAGGTATAAATATAACCTAAAACTTGCCCTAGCTAATAGAATTGAAGGCGAAAAAGCTGCAAGAGATGTAGTTAATAGTGAAACAGGCGAAATCTTTGTCAAAGAAGGTGAAGTAATTGATAGGGAAACTGCCCTAGCTATCGAAAATTCTGGAATAGTTACAGTTGATATCAACAAAATTAACTCAGATGGCAAGGAACAAACCCTAAGAATAGTTGGAAATAACTTTGTAGACGTTCACTCATTTGAAGAGCTAGAAGGCCTAGATATTGATTATGATGAACTAAGCGAAAAAGTTTATTATCCAGTAATGAGAGAAATAATTGATGAAGCTAGTGATGATGAAGAGCTTGTAAAACTCATTCAAAGAAGAAAGAAAGAACTTTGTCCTAAAAATATCACAAAAGCTGATATACTTGCAATAGTAAACTACCAATTCAACCTCTTTGAAGGTGTAGGCGAAACAGATGATATAGACCATCTAGGCAACCGTCGTGTCAGAGGAGTTGGAGAATTATTACAAAACCAATTTAGGGTAGGTCTTGCTCGTATGGAAAGAGTAGTCCGTGAAAGAATGACAACCCAAGACCCAGATATAGCAACACCACAAGGCCTAATCAACATCAAGCCTGTGACAGCTGTTATAAAGGAATTCTTCGGTTCATCCCAATTATCACAGTTCATGGACCAAACCAACCCAATGAGTGAGCTTACTCACAAGAGAAGACTATCAGCCCTAGGACCAGGCGGTCTATCAAGAGATAGGGCAGGAGTTGAAGTAAGAGACGTTCACGATTCTCACTATGGTAGGATCTGTCCGATAGAAACCCCAGAAGGACCAAACATCGGTCTAATCACATCTCTTACAACCTATGCTAGAGTAAATAAATATGGCTTCATAGAAACACCTTATAGAAAGGTAGAAGCAGGTGGCCATGTAACAGATGATATTGTATATCTAACAGGAGATATAGAAGATAATTTCATCATTGCTCAAGCCAATGAACCACTAGATGAAAACAACGTATTTATAAATGACAGGGTATCAGGCCGTGGTTATAAGGGTGAAAATGATATTTATCCAAGAGATGCCATCCAATACATGGACGTATCACCTCAACAGATAGTATCAGTTGGAGCTTCTCTAATACCATTCCTTGAAAACGACGACTCTACCCGTGCCCTCATGGGTGCCAACATGCAGCGTCAGGCAGTACCACTAATCAAATCCCAAGCCCCAATAGTAGCTACAGGAATTGAGCATAGGGCTGCAAAGGACTCAGGCGTATGTGTAGTATCCAAAGAAGCAGGAAAAGTTGTCTATGTATCAGGTGATAAGATCAAAGTTAAGTCAGACTCAGATGGCGAAATAATCACCTATGACCTACTTAAATTTGAAAGAGCCAACCAAGGTACTACTATCAACCAAAGACCAATTGTAGAGCTTGGCGAAGAAGTAAAAGCTGATCAAGTAATCGCAGATGGTCCATCAACAGAACAAGGAGAGCTAGCCCTAGGTAAAAATATCCTAATAGCCTTTACAACATGGGAAGGTTACAACTTCGAGGATGCTATGCTCCTTAACGAAGAGCTAGTAATCAACGACGTTCTAACTTCAGTCCACATCGAAGAACACGAATGTGAAGCAAGAGAAACCAAGCTAGGTGCAGAAGAAATTACAAAAGATATACCAAATGTCGGCGATGATATGAAAAAAGACCTTGATGAAAATGGTGTAATCAGAATCGGAGCTGAAGTGACAAGTGGTGATATCCTTGTAGGTAAGGTATCTCCAAAGGGAGAAACTGAACTATCTCCTGAAGAAAGACTACTTCGTGCAATCTTTGGTGAAAAGGCAAGAGAAGTTAGAGATACATCCCTAAAAGTACCTCACGGTGAAAAGGGAATCGTAGTTGATGTCAAAGAATACAACAAAAAAGACGGAGATGAATTATCTCCAGGTGTAAATAAAGTTATAAGAGTCTATGTAGCTACCAAGAGAAAAATCATGGTAGGAGATAAGATGTGCGGTCGCCACGGTAACAAGGGTGTCGTTTCAAGAATTCTACCAAGAGAAGACATGCCATTCTTACCAGATGGAACCCCAATCCAAATCTGCCTAAACCCACTAGGTATCCCAAGCCGTATGAACCTTGGTCAGGTACTAGAAGTGCACATGGGTCTTGCAGCAAGAACCTTAGGTTGGAAGATAGCAACACCAGTATTTGATGGTGCTATGGATACAGAAATCGAAGAAGTCCTAGAAGAAGCAAAGAAAGTTGCCCCATATGTAAATAAGACAGGTAAGATCAAACTACGTGATGGTAGAACTGGTTTAGAGTTTGAAAACCCTGTAACAGTCGGAGTAATGTACATGCTCAAACTCCACCACATGGTAGAAGAAAAAATCCACGCCAGGTCAATCGGACCATACTCCCTAGTAACCCAACAACCTCTAGGTGGTAAGGCACAATTTGGTGGACAAAGATTTGGAGAGATGGAGGTTTGGGCCCTAGAAGCATATGGTGCAAGCCATACCCTCCAAGAAATCTTGACAGTCAAATCAGACGATGTAACTGGAAGAGTTAAGACCTACGAATCAATAGTAAAGGGTGAAAATATCCCAGAACCAGGAACACCAGAATCATTTAAGGTACTTGTAAAAGAATTACAATCCCTAGCCCTAGATGTAGAGCTTCTAGATGATAAGGGTGAAGTCGTAGAACTTAAAGAAAACATAGACGAACAAGATAGATTTTCTCAAGTAGAAAAGATAGATGCATCAAAGATAAGAAACCAAAGCAAACTTTTATCCAATGCCTCTGCAAAAGCTGAAGAAGTAAAGGCTGCAGAAGTAGAGGGTGAAGAGGCTTAAGTCATAGTTAGGAAGTTTGAATTGAGCGAATTAAAAGAATTTATCGGCATGAGGATGAAAGTCGCATCGCCAGAAAAAATAAGAAGTTGGTCTCATGGTGAAGTTAAAAAACCAGAAACAATAAACTATAGGACCCTAAAGCCTGAAAAAGATGGCCTTTTCTGCGAAAAAATATTTGGACCAACCAAGGACTATGAATGTTCTTGTGGTAAATACAAACGCATGAGATATAAGGGCGTAGTGTGCGAAAAATGTGGAGTAGAAGTCACAAAATCAAAAGTAAGACGTGAAAGAATGGGACACATAGAGCTAGCAGCTCCAGTAAGTCACATTTGGTTCTTCAAGGGAATCCCATCTAAAATGGGACTTCTCCTTGACATGAGCCCAAGAGTATTAGAGAAGATCCTCTACTTTGCATCCTATGTAGTAATCAACCCAGGTTCAACAGATCTAGTAGAAAAACAAGAAATCTCAGAAACAGAATACCAAGATATACTTGAACAATATCCAGACGATACAGAATTTAAGGCAGCAATGGGTGCAGAAGCAGTAAAAGAACTCCTTCAAAACATCGACCTTGAAAGAGAATACGAACTTCTTCTAAAAGAGCTTGATGAATCATCAAACCAAAAAAAGGTAAGAGTATCAAGAAGACTAGAAGTAGTAGATGCCTTCTTAACAAGTGGCAACAAGCCTGAATGGATGATCCTAGATGTCCTTCCAGTGATGCCACCAGAATTAAGACCAATGGTCCAACTAGAAGGTGGAAGATTTGCAACATCTGACTTAAACGACCTATACAGAAGAGTAATCAACAGAAATAACAGACTAAAAAGACTCCTTGATATAGGTGCTCCAGAAATAATCGTCAGAAACGAAAAGAGAATGCTCCAAGAAGCAGTCGATGCCCTAATAGACAACGGTCGTAGGGGAAGAGCTGTAACAGGAGCCTCAAATAGAAACATGAAGTCCCTATCAGACCTCCTAAAGGGTAAATCTGGTAGATTTAGACAAAACCTTCTAGGTAAGAGGGTAGACTATTCAGGACGTTCGGTAATCGTAGTAGGTCCAGACCTTAAGTTCAACCAATGTGGTCTTCCACAAGAGATGGCCCTTGAGTTATTTAAGCCATTTATCATGAACAAGGTAGTAGAAAAAGACCTAGCCCACAACCTAAAGACAGCCAAGAAAATGGTAGAGAAAAAGGACCCAAGAGTATATGAAGTCCTAGAAGAGGTTATCAAAGACCATCCAGTACTTCTAAACCGTGCTCCGACCCTCCACAGACTTGGTATCCAAGCTTTTGAACCAACTCTAGTAGAAGGAAAGGCAATCAAGCTTCACCCATTAGCATGTAATGCCTTCAACGCCGACTTCGATGGTGACCAGATGGCTATCCACCTTCCACTATCAAACGAAGCCCAAATTGAAGCAAGACTACTAATGATGTCAACAAACAACATCCTAGGCCTTAAAGATGGTAAGCCAATCACAACCCCATCTCAGGATATGGTATTAGGTGCTTATTACCTAACAACCATCAAAGAAGGAGCCAAGGGTGAGGGAATGGTATTTGAATCTACAAATGAAATGTACAAGGCCCTAGTGAATGGACTTGTAGAATACCAAACAAAAATTGGCGTAAGAATCAAAAAAGATGAAATGGATCCAGGAAAGATTGTAACTTCATCAGTAGGTAGATTTATTTACAATGAAGGTATTCCACAAGATTTAGGCTATGTAAATAGAAAAGAAGATCCATATTCACTAGAAATAGACACAGTTGCAGATTCTGGAACCCTAAAAGATATAATCGATAGGTGCTTTAGAAAACATGGTAACATAAAAACAGCCGAAGTTCTTGACTACATCAAGCACACAGGCTACAAATACTCAACCCTATCAGGCCTAACAGTATCAATGGACGATGTAAAAATCCCAGCTGAAAAATGGCCACTAATAGATGAAGCTGATAAGGCAGTTGATAAGTACGACAAGCTTTATAGACGTGGTCTTATAACTGACCAAGAAAGATATGAAAAGGTAATTGAAATCTGGCAAGATACAACCAACAAGGTTACAGATGCCCTACTTTCAGACCTAAGAGATGACAACAACATCAAAATCTTTGCTGATTCTGGTGCCCGTGGTTCAACCAACCAGATCAGACAGCTAGGCGGTATGCGTGGACTTATGAGTCAGGCCGATGGTAAAATCATCGAGATTCCAATCAAGGCTAACTTTAGAGAAGGTCTATCAGTACAAGAGTACTTTATATCAACCCACGGTTCTCGTAAGGGTCTAACAGATACAGCCCTAAGAACAGCCGACTCAGGTTACCTAACCCGTAGGATGGTAGATATATCTCAAGATGTCATAGTAACAGAAGATGACTGCCATTCAGATGGTTTCGTTGTAGCCCACGAATTTAAAGATGGCAACGAATTGATAGAAGACCTAAAGACAAGAATCGTAGGCCGTACATCCTTTGAAGATATAAAAGATGAATCAGGCGAGATAATTGTCCATAAGGATGAAGTAATAGACGAAGACTTAGCTGACAAAATCGTAGGGGCTGGCATCAAAGAAGTAAAACTTCGTTCAGTCCTAGAGTGTAAGTCAAAACAAGGTGTATGTGCTAAATGCTACGGTAGAAACCTAGCTACAGGCAAGCACGTAAACATCGGTGAGGCTGTAGGAATCATAGCAGCCCAATCAATCGGTGAACCGGGTACCCAGCTAACCATGCGTACCTTCCACTCCGGTGGTATAGCAGGCGTTGGAATCACCCAAGGTCTTCCAAGGGTTGAGGAGCTTTTTGAAGCTCGTAAGCCAAAGGGACTTGCCTTCATAGCAGCAAACTCAGGCCAGGTTCGTCTAATCCAAAACGAAAAGAAAACTGACGTAGAAATAGTAGGCGAAGATGGCCAAGCTAGAGAATACAAGATACCATTTGGTTCAAGAATCCTAGTAAGAGATGGCGATTATGTAGAAATAGGTGCCCAACTAACAGAAGGTTCCCTAGATCCACATGATGTCCTAGATGTACTAGGCAAGGTTGGAGTTCAAGACTACATCACCAAGGAAGTCCAAAAAGTATATAGACAACAAGGTGTTGAAATCGACGACAGACACATCGAAGTAATAGCTCGTCAGATGCTAAAGAAAGTAAAAATCATAGACTCAGGAGATACAGAATTCCTACCAGAAAGCTTGCAAGATAGACGTGAAGTAGATCTAGTAAACAAGGAAATGGAAGAAGCAGGAAAAAGACCAGCAATCTATGAACAAGAGCTTCTTGGTATAACCAAGGCATCTCTTGCCACAGACAGCTGGCTATCAGCAGCATCCTTCCAAGAAACAACCAGAGTTCTAACAGATGCTTCAATCAAGGGCAAGGTAGATGACCTAAGAGGTCTAAAAGAAAACATCATCATAGGTAAGCTAATACCAGCAGGTACAGGCCTAAAATACTACAATGATGTAGAAATCGACTACGAAACCAAAGAGCTAGAAGATGAACAAATCAGAGCAAACGTGGAATCAGTAGAAAGAGCCATAGCCGAAGAAGAAATAGAAGAAGCATAAAAATAAGGGGCTGTTGCAGAATGAATAAATCGTCCCAAATCACTAGATGAACCTTGCGGAAAATTTTGCCTCCACGAGCCGGCAGGCTAGGCCAAAAATTTCCCACAAGAACCATCTAGTGATGGGACGATAGTTATTCATAGTTTTGCAACAACCCCTTTTTCCTTACAAAGATTGTAATTCTCATATTTTTTATTTTTGCTATAATCATAATATAGAAAAAATAAAGGAGAAAAATATGAAAACAAATATTAAAAAACTATCTTCAATATTATTAGTAGGCGGCCTTGCTCTTGGCCTTGCAGCTTGTGGAAAGGCAGATGCGGATGATTATTCTACAGGAATGATTAGCCAGAAAGAAATCCAAGAAGAATTTACAAAAACTAAGGAAAACTTAGACTGGCCAGAAGGCTATGAAGTCCCAGAAGAGATTGACTATAAGGATGATGACCTATATCAAAAAGGATTTGGATCTACAAGGGCAAGTATGTATTGGGAAGCAGCCTGGGAGAAGGAATGGCTAAATACTTATAAGACTGATCCAGCAAGAGCTCAAAAGGCACTAGATGAGTTAGAAAAAGCTAAGACTATGACTTATATGTCAGAAGCTAAATGTGATGATGCAACAAGAAAATATTTTAATGATATTTTAGAAAAAGCCAAAAATGGAGACCCATCAGGCTTTGAAGAAAATATCAAACTCAATGCCCCAGAATAAAAATAAAGCTGATGGAAGAGGTAAATATCCTCCCATCAGCTTTTTAAAATAAATCTCCTTCGTTATAAACCATATCCCAAAATTTAAGTTCATAGACCAGGCAATTTTTAAAGATACCTATCAAATGCCTTCTTCTTCCATCGGCCATGTCTCTTCCTATTTTATTAATCTCATCGACAGTTCCATCTACATAAGCAAGGTAGGTTGGATCTAGGTAGCCTGTGATAAATTTCCCATAGACTGGGTGGTTTTTAGCATCTGGATTTACCCTATCTATGTGCCTAAAAATATTTACATAACCCAAATCACAAGCCATAAGGACCATCAAAATTTCTTCATAGCCGCCAATCATAGATTGGGCTATCCTGTAATTAGAATAGGAAAGATTAGTGAGATTTGCAGGTCTTTTTTCAATTTTTTCGACATCTATGCCAAAATCTTTCATGACCCCACGGTGGATGGCCATTTCATTTTCCATACAATTATTCAAAAGGTAGGAAAATTTTCGGATGATTTCCTTATTATTTGTCTTTGTAATACCAATTGCAAAAATCTTTACATGGTCCCAAAGATAGATGTAATCTTCTTCAAGATAATATTTAAATTTGGAAATCTCAAGGTCTCCGCTGATAAGGCCTTCTATAAAGGGGTGGTTATAAAGGTCTTGCCAGATGTCTTTAGTTTCTTCATATAAGTAGTCAATAAATTCCATAATTCCTCCACTAAAAATCATACCCGATTTTGCTTTATTTTTTCTTAGAAAACTGTTATAATATTATTAACAATTAAATATTCCTTTTATATTCGGGGTGCCTCGTGCTGAGATTATACCCGCTAACCTGATAAACTTAGTAGTTTCGTAGGGAAATAAAAAAGCTAATCTAACTCTTTTTTCCGAATATAGAAAAAGGAGTTTTTTAATTGAATATTTAATCATACAGGAGAAGAAATGAAAGCAAAATTTGACGGACACGCCAATAAATATGACCAATGGTTTATGGAAAATGAAAATATGTATCTTACAGAGTTAAATGTAGTAGAAATGGCTCTTAAGAGTGTAAATACAGAAAAGTCCTTATCTGTAGGATGCGGTAGCGGTTTGTTTGAAGTTTCCCTAAAGGATAGGGGAATTACAATTACTGACGGCCTAGAACCATCAGAAGATATGGCTGCCATTGCAGAAAAAAGAGGTTTAAATGTAATTATTGGCATAATCGAGGATGCGAAATTAGAAGATGAATATTATGATTGCATCTACCTAAATGGCTCTTCAACATATATAGAAGATTTGGAAAGTGCCTACAAGACTGTCTACAAGGCCTTAAAACCAGGTGGCCACATTGTAGTAATCGATGTGCCTAAAGAGAGCTCTTTTGGAATTTTATACCAATTTGCTGCCTATGCAAAGACTTTTGATCTTCCAAATTTTGAGGGAATCCTACCAAAGTCACCATATCCAATAGAACTTGTGACAAATACTGTAATGACCACAACCCCTCACAAGCGTGATGTGCTTGAAAAGGTAGGTTTTAAAGACTTTAAATTCTACCAAACCCTAACAACAGATCCTGCTTATTCAGATGATTATGTAGAAGAAGCCCAAGAAGGCTATGACAAGGGTTCTTATGTGGCCATAGTTGGTCAAAAATAAAAATAAAGCTGATGAGTGAGGAGAATATCCTCCCATCAGCTTTTGCCTTTTTATCTTAAATATTCATCAGCACTTCTTAAACCCTCTATTATTTCAAGACTTTGTGGGCAGATGCCCTCGCATTTGCCGCATTCTATGCACTCTTCAGGGCTTACTCCATCTTTTATATATTCTTCATAAGCCTTTTGAGATTTTTCTTTTTCGTCATAAAGGTGGGCGTTATTCCAGAGGGCAAAGACCTTTGGTATATTAATATCAACTGTACAAGGCAAGCAATATTCGCAAGCTGTGCAGGCAATTTGCTCTCTTGACTTATAGATTGCCCTGGCCTTTTGGTAAAAATCCCTATCCTCATCACTTAGGCTTCCTGGCTCTACAGCACTTGCAATAGCAAGATTTTCCCTTACTTGGTCTATGTCATTCATACCAGATAGGACTGTCATGACATTATCTAAATTTAGGACAAATTTAAGGGCCATTTGGGCTGGGGAAAGGTCTGAATCCTTCATAAGGTCCTTTACTTCTTCAGGTGGATTTGCAAGTCTACCGCCCTTTACAGGCTCCATTATCACAAGATGAATACCCATTTGCTTGGCTAGTTTATAGCCCTTCATACCTGCTTGAAGGTTGATATCCAGATAATTTAGCTGGATTTGGCAAAAATCCCATGGATAGGATTTGATAATTTCTTCAAAAACCGGGTATTCATCGTGGAAAGAAAAGCCGATATTTTTGACAAGTCCCTTTTCTTTTATGTCCTTGATGAAGTCAAAAAGTCCATTTTCTACAGCTTGGTCAAATTTTTTTTTATCTAGGGCATGGATTAGGTAAAAATCAAAATAAGCTGTACGAAGATTAGCTAATTGTTCCTTAAAAATCCTCTCATAATCTTCATAAGCATTTACAAGCCAAACCGGCATCTTAGTTGCAATGGTCACCTTATCCCTTAGGTCATTTTCCTCAATAAATTCTCCAATAAATTTTTCACTCATCTGATTGTGGTAAGGGTAGGCTGTATCTATGTATGTAAGTCCTTTATTTATAGCCTCTTTTATAATCTCTCCCGAGTATTTCTTGTCAATCTTACCATTATCATCATCGAGGGTTTTAAATCTCATACAGCCAAAGCCGAGTCTTGAGACCTTACTCCCCTTATAGTCAAAATATTTCATAAATTCCTCCTCAACTATATTTCTACCCAAATTTAAAATTGTTAACAAGGAAAATTTCTGTATAGTAAATATGAGGTGAATTATGGAAAAATCGTTCAAAAAATTATATTTATTTGTTATTCTAGGAATTTTTGTAGGTTTATTAATTGGGATTTTCAAAAAAACCATAGGCTTAGTTGCTAGTTTCATGGAGGAAATCCTAAGCAAGGCTTCTGGCAATTTATTAAATTCCTCCTTATTTGTTTTATTTTTAATAGTCATAGGACTTATTACTTTTTATATCCTAAAAAAGGATAAAAACACTAAGGGATCAGGTATCCCTGTGATGATGGGGATGATGGAGGGTAAATTTGAAGTTAATTCAAAAAAAACCATCATAAATAAATTCATAGCATCCTTCTTAACCATCGGCTCAGGTCTAACAGTAGGCAGGGAGGGCCCATCAGTTCAGCTTGGCGGCCTTGCTGGGGATATTTTTGCAGACTTTGATGACACCTTTGAGAGGAAATATTTTATAGGATCTGCGGCAGCAGCAGGTTTTGCGGTAGCCTTCAATGCACCGGTAGCAGCAATTATTTTTGGCGTAGAAGAAGTCTTTAGAAAACACGATATAAAGACCTTTCTCACATCAGCTACAACAATAATTGCAGCGACAGTCACATCAGGACTAATTTTTGGAGACTTCCCAAGCCTAATAGAGATACCGGTTTTTGATAATGTAAGCCAGGCAAGGCTTTGGATAATTCTTATCCTTGGAATAGTAACAGGCCTTTCTGGAGTCTTATTTAATAAGCTGGTAATAGGGGCAAAATCAGTTTACAAAAAAATTCCCCTTCCAGACCTTGTGAAATACCTGGCCCCATTTGTCATAACAGGCCTAGCCTTACTAGTAGATCCAAGGCTTTTTGGATCAGGAGAAGAATTAATATACCTACCAGCAGGTGGGGGCGAATCTTTGGCCACACTTATATATATGTATTTTGCAAAAATTCTCCTCTTAAGCCTTGCCTTTGGCATGGGCCTATCAGGAGGCTCCCTAGTTCCACTCCTAGCAATAGGGGCAATCCTTGGCAATATCTACGCCACAGCCCTCTTTGATATGGGTCTAATCCCGGCAGAAAGAATCTTTGCCATAAGTTTAATAGCCATGGCAGGCCACTTCTCAGCCATAGTAAGAACTCCAATTGCAGCCATAATCCTAATTGTGGAAATGACAGGCGGAGCCTTCTCAAACATCCTAGGCCTAGCCCTAGTATCCTTTATAGCCTACCTAGTAGCAGAAATATTTAAATCAAAACCATTCTACGAAGACCTCTATGAAAGGCTTCTAAAAACAGAAAAATCTTACTTTAAACATTAATTATTTGCAAACTACAAAATAAATGCCTATATAGGTTTAATTAATCGGCTATCTAAATCTTGACAAGTGTTAAAAATATATAAAGATTATATTGACAAGGTGATATAAATGTTTTATAATTGATTAGTGGTACTGAAAATCATTATCACAATTTTATATTTTGTACATTAATATGAATTAATATTTAACATGTTAAATAAATAATTAATAGAGGATATGGAGAATAAATGAATAATAAAAAAATTATTAAGGCGACATTAATTGCCGCCTTATCTATTTCATTCTTATTTAATGAGCCTTCCTTCGCAAGTGGCGAAGAAGAAAAACCGCTAGAGGCAAATAGCCAAAGCCTTGCTAGTGAAAATGAAGCAACTACAGAAAAAAAAGAAGAAGCAAAGAGTGAAGAATCTTTTGATAAAGAAAATGAACAAAAGAAAGAAGATGAAAACAAAGACAAAGCTTCTGCTTTAGAAACTTCCCTCAAAGAAGATAAGTCTGATGAAAAAGAAGGTAAATCAACAGAAGATACACATAAAGCTGACCTTAATAAGGATTCATCTATTGAAGAAAAGAAAGATGATAAGGCTGTAGATAATAAAGATGATAAGTCTGTAGGTAATAAAGATGATAAGTCTGTAGGTAATAAAGATGATAAGGATGTAGAAAAAAAAGATGATAAGGATGTAGAAAAAAAAGATGATAAGGCTGTAGAAAAGAAAGATGATAAAGTTTTAGATAATAAAGATAAGGGTAGAGTCATCTACATAGCCGAATTTAAAGATAAAGAGGCTGCTGAAAGGGCAATGAAGGAAATATCAAAATTTTCTTCTACAAAAGTTTTGTATGCCTATAATACAATTTTCAATGGTTGTGCAATTGAAACAAAACAAGATAATCTTGATTTGATTAAACATATCGAAGGAATATCATCTGTAGAAAGAGCTCAAAAAGTTGAGCCAATGATGAATCACGCAAGAGAAGAAATCGGTGTCAATGAAGCTATCGACTACCTAAAAGCCATTAACAAAGACATGGTAATGAAGTTTGACGGTAGGGGCATGGTAATTGCAAATATCGATACTGGAACTGATTATAGGCACAAGGCTATGAGAATTGACGATGAAGCTAAGCCTTATATGAAATATAAAAAAGAGGACATGAAGGGAACTGACAAGGACTTTTGGTTGAGTGATAAAATTCCTCACGCCTTTAACTATTATAATGGTGGCAAAATTACTGTCGAAAAATATGACGATGGTTCTGACTATCATGATCCACATGGCATGCATATAGCGGGAATCCTTGCTGGTAATGATACTGATAAGGATATAGCTAAGTATAATGGTATAGACGGAATAGCACCAAATGCTCAAATCTTTTCTTACAAGATGTACTCAGATTCAGGTGATGGCTTTGCTGGTGATGAAACAATGTTTCACGCTATCGAAGATGCAATCAAACATAAGGTTGATGTAGTATCTGTATCTTCTGGATTTACAGGAACAGGTCTTATTGGTGAGAAATATTGGCAAGCAGTTAGGGCTTTAAGAAAAGCAGGGATTCCTATGGTAGTTGCTACTGGTAACTATGCAACATCTGCTTCAAGCTCATCATGGGACTTGGCTGTTAATAACCAACTAAAGATGACCGATACAGGAAATGTAACTAGAACTGCTGCCCACGAAGATGCCATAGCTGTTGCATCAGCTAAAAATCAAATAGTAGAGTTTGATAAGGTAAATATTGGTGGCGAAAGCTTTAAGTATAGAAATATCGGTACCTTCTTCGATAAAAATAAGATTATTAGTAATGAAGACGGAAGCAAAACCTCTGACAAAATGAAATTTGTTTATATAGGCAAGGGTCAAGATGAAGATCTAGTTGGGCTTAATCTTAAAGGCAAAATTGCTGTTATGGATAGAATATATACAAAGGATTTAAAATATGCCTTCAAAAGAGCTGCCGATAAGGGTGCTCGCGCAATCATGGTTGTAAACACTGTTAACTACTATAACAGGGATAACTGGACAGAGCTTCCAGCCATGGGCTACGAAGAAGATGAAGGAACAACTTGCCAAGTATTTTCAGTATCTGGTGATGATGGACTTAAAATTTGGAATATGATTGATCCAGCCAATAAAACTGAGGTTAAGAGAAACAAGAAAGAAGACTTCAAAGATAAGCTTGACCAATACTATCCAATTGATATGGAAAGCTTCAACAAAAACCGTCCAAAGCTTGGTGATGAGAAAGAGCTAGACTTTAACTTTGCTCCTGATACAGACAAGGAACTTTATAAAGAAGAAGTAATCGTGCCAGCAGCCTCTACATCATGGGGTCCAAGGGGTGACCTCCTACTAAAACCAGATGTATCAGCACCAGGAAAGAACATCAAATCAACTCTAAATGTAATTGATGGTAAATCAACTTATGGTTATATGTCAGGAACAAGTATGGCAACACCAGTGGTCGCAGCATCAACAGTATTGATTAGACCAAAACTAAAAGAGATGCTCGAAAAACCTGTCCTCAAAAACCTAGAAGGTGAGGATAAAATCGACTTAACTACTCTTACAAAGATTGCCCTACAAAACACAGCAAGACCTATGATGGACCCAACATCTTGGAAGGAAAAATCACTATATTATGCTTCGCCAAGACAACAAGGTGCAGGTCTAATTAACGTTGCTAATGCACTAAGAAGTGATGTTATAGCAAGCTTTAAAAATGTTGACTCCGAAGGTCTAGTAAACTCATATGGATCTATATCACTTAGAGAAATTAAGGGAGAAAAGAAATATTTCACAATCAAGTTGATTAATACATCAGATAGGCCTCTCACATTTAAGGCTTCATCATCTGCAATAACCACAGATTCCCTTACCGACAGGCTAAAACTTGATGAAACTTACAAGGATGAGAAATCATCAGATGGTAAACAAATTGTTCCAGAAATTCATCCAGCAAGTATTAAGGGTGCAAATATTAGCTTTGAACACGATGTATTTACAATTGCTCCAAACTCTTCATATGAATTGAAGGCTGTAATAAATGTAGGAGATGCAAAAGATAAAGACCAATTTGTAGAATCCTTCATTAGACTTGAATCTAAAGAAGAACTTGAGGCAATGTGTGGCAAGGAAAACAAGACAGTATTCCAACCATCTCTATCAATGCCACTTATGGGCTTTGCTGGAAATTGGAACAAGGAGCCAATCCTTGACAAGTGGGCTTGGGAAGAAGGCTCTAAATCAAAAACCATGGAAGGTTATGACGATGATGGTAAACCAAAAATACCTGGAACCTTGAACAAGGGTATAGGTGGAGAACATGACATCGATAAATTCAATCCAGCAGCCGTTATCCAAAACAGAAAAGATGGAAATACAAAATCACTTGATCAAGATCCTGATTTATTTGCACTAAATAACAACCACGGATTATATGATCCATCACAAAGCGAATCAAAAGTCGCAAGAATTTATCCACTTGATAATAAGGGACAACCACAAGAAGTTCAAATCGAAACAGGGCTAACACCTTCCCCACTCGTTCTAAGAAGTGCAAGAGAAGGCTTAATCTCAATTGTAAATACTGACAAAGAGGGCGAAGGGCAAAAAGACCTCAAGGTTGTATCTAGAGAGCACTTCATCAGAGGAATCCTAAACTCAAAGAGAAACGATGCTAAGGGGATTAAGTCATCCAAGTTAAAAGTTTTGGGAGATTTGAAATGGGATGGCCTTATTTACAATCCTAGAGGAAGAGAAGAAGGCGCTAATGATGATAATAATAACCAAGACTTGGAAACAAAACTTAGGGGTCAATTTGAACCGATAGCTGAGGGTCAATACTTCTACAAGTTCAAATATAGATTAACTAAGGATTATTCATGGCAAGTTTCTTATATACCAGTAAAAATTGACAATACAGCTCCAAAGATTGTCGATGTTGATTTCTCTAATCCAGACAAAATCAAATTAATAGCAAAAGATACCTACCACAAGGCAAAAGATGAGTACAAAAATGAAACCTTGTTTGTAAGAGATCAAAAAGACCATCCAGAGAAATTTGAAGAAGTAGCCAACGAAGTATGGTATGCAGGTGCAGCTATAGTTGACGAATACGGTGATGTTGAAAGAAACCTCAATGTAAAATATGCTGGAGAAGGCGAAGGTAGACATAGAAAGCTTGATGATAAAGGAAATACTATCTACGAAATTAGCGGTGCAGGAGATTTAAGAGGAAAAATCATAGAAGTAATCGCCCTAGATGGTGCAAGCAACTTCACCAAAATCCATAGGATAAAATTTGATAAGCAAGCTGATGCAAACGGAATGATTTCTTATTACCTAGTAGATCCTGACCAAGATTCTTCTTCTTACAAAAAACTTGGAGAAATTTCTGAAGAAAAACTCAAAAATGCAAAGAGCTCAGAGGAAAATACCAATAATAATCAAGCTAAGGATGAAGACTCAAAACCAGCTGAAGAAAGTTCAGTTGAGGGAGAAGCTAGACTTGAAATAAATAAAAATATTTCAACAATTAGAGACTTTGAAAATAAAGACCTAAAGAAACTAATTAAAAAGAAATATAAGGAAATATATGACTTTGTAAGTGGTGAAATGAAAACAGTAGAGTGTGATTACGAATATGATGAAAAAGGAAATATAAAAGCCTACGATGATGGAAGTGCTCTAGAATATGAAACTGAGAAACTTGATGATGTTAAATCAAAGCTTGGTGGAGTGTTAAGTCCATCAAAGGATGGCCATTTTGAAATTCTTGGAAAAGTAAATAATGTATCAAAAGATGCTAAGGCCTACTATGGTAATGACTATAAAATAATAGAAATCAAGGCAAGTAAATACGACCCACAAACAAAAACTCTAACATTTGACTTATTTGCAAACACAAATGATGTAGTCAATGGTCTATCCTTTACTGGAGATATGAATATTATCGTAAAAGATAAGGGTCAAACAAAAGCTAAAACTATAATAAGGATGCCAGAAAAAAAGGATGAAGCCGCGGAAGCTGCACCATATGCTTCAAGCTATGGAAATATTATCGAACTAGGTGAAGGTGAACTAACTAAACAAAAACCAAAAGATCCAAGCAAGATGGATACAAACAAGATGTTCTTCGATAAAGAAAAGGGTCAATATGTATTAAATGATAAAATGATTGTAAGAAAGGGATATGCCCTAAGAGTTACGACATTTAACCCAGGAAAAACTGATATGCTTGATGGTAATGGAGTTTATAGCATGGAAGATATAGAAAAAATCCAAAAGACTGCCCCTAACATCAAGGCTCTATCACAAAAAACAATCTACTGTGATAGTAGAAATGTTGAAGATGGTAGAAGCACTCAATCGGTTCTCATGTCAGCCTTGGACGGATTTAATATAGTTAGATATCAAGTCTTTACATTTAAAACTAATGACAAGGGAGAAGCTATAGATAAGGATGGAAATCTTGTAGATGATCCTTCTAAACTAGTTCTTCTTGGCAAAGATGGCAAGGAATATCTTGGAGATGATAAATCCAATGTAGAAGCCATCAAAGAAGATGGAGGAATGCTATTTATAGATGCAAAATCAGTAGATTTGACTATGGATAGAAACTATTTCAATCCAACAAAGGACAATAAAATCTATGTAAGAAAACCAGAATTCTATTTAAGAGGAAAAATAGGAGATAAGGGTGGTTTCAACTGGGAAATGAGAGTTAACGAGTCAGTTGTAGACAACTACCTAATCTACGGTGATTTACACATAGATAATACAAGAGACTTTAACATTAAGCTTGATGTAAAAGATGGGGATATCATGGACTGGGGAATGAAGGACTACAAGGCTAATGGATTCCCAGACAAGGTCAAAGATATGGATGGCAATGTATACCTACAAACTGGTTATAGTAAACTTAATGCCAAGGCTGTTGGAGTTCACTATCAATTCCTCTATGATACTGTAAAACCTGAAATCGAACAAAAGGATGATGGTAACACAGCTATTGAATATGAAAAAGATAAATTTATCAAATTCAATGTTACAGACAAGAGAGATGGCGATAAAGCTGGAGAAATCCAAGACAAACAAATCTTTGTAAATGGTATAGCATACGAGTCCTTAGATGATATAAAAGATATAAAGGAAAATACGCTAACAATCAAGTTTGTTGTAAAAGACTTTGCAAACAATACTAGGGTAAAGGAATTTAGCTTTGACAAAGAAAGTGGCACATTAACTCTTATAGATCCAGAAAAAGTCAAGATTACAATAGATAATAAGGAAAATGAACTTGTAAAGGGAGAGGATTTCCAATTACCAGAATACAAGGGAGAAGTTCCAGAAGGTAAAGGCTTCAAGGGTTGGAAAGTCAAAGATAAAGACGGAAAAGAAGAAATTAAAGCACAAGGTGCCTTCTTATTTGCTATGGCAGATCTAAGTGTTCAACCAGACTTCTACGATCTTCCTAAAGAAGTTAAAGAAGAAAATAAACAAACTTTTGATGAAACAAAGAAAAAAGATGAGGATTATTCAAAGATTTGGAATATAACTTGCCCAAGTGATACAGAAAATCCTTCAGAAGACCCTTCTGTAATTCCTTCAGAAGATCCTTCTGAAATTCCTTCAGAAGATCCTTCTGAAATTCCT